>JAZDGE010000448.1:0-8042 GCA_043807175.1 Acidobacteriota bacterium | reverse complement strand
TTGAGAACAAATCCTCAGATGAAATATTATCACACACTTTTTTACACACAAGGTTAAAGGAGGTAGAGATGATTAGTAGAAGCAAGACCTACTTTTTTATGGAGAATGACAATGGTGATTTGACCCTTGCTGGTGATGGTCGCTGTCGGCATGTCTTCCTCACAGGTCATTTCCTTACAACACTGTAAGGAGAACGCGGCTCCTTGTCAACGGCACAGGCCGCCCTTTCCGGCTCTCCTCCCTTTCTTGTTTCTTTCTTCTGCCCTTTCCCTCCCTTTCGCTTCCCTTCCCCGTGCTAATCTGCATGATTGTGCGTCGTGAAGAACCTGCCCAGCAGATACGCGTGCACCTCGACTCCCTGACCCGGGGTGAGGTGCTCGGGCTGCTCGCTCGCAGCAGCGCCGAGGAGGCATACCGGCTGGCCGCCAGCGGCGAGGTCGTGGAGATCATTCGTACCCAAACGGGAATCGGCGCCTCGCTCCGGCACCCCTTCGCGCGCGTTCTCTGCGAGGCCGCCCCGCCCGCCTTGCTTGCCGTCACCTGCAGCCTCTGTCGAGCCAAGGCCGGCCTCTGCCCCCATGCCGGCGCCGCCCTCCTGTGCTGGGTCGAGATCCGACCCGCCCTCATCGACAAGGAGCCGGGCGCCACGTGGCGCCGTGGGGCTCTGCAGCCGATCCTCGCTCCGCCGGGCGCCGGCGAGCGGCAGGAGATCGACCTCGCCCACCTGCGCAATTCGGAGGAGCTGACCGCCGCGCTGCGCTTCCAGCTCAAGTTGCACGCCGGACCGCCAGCGCCAGCTCGACTCGAAGGAGAGCGCATCGTTGTCGACACCACCCTCGCCTCCGGCGCCGAGCGCCGGGTGCTGGTGAACGCCACCGCGCTGGCCGACCTGCTTGCCGATCGTTACACCCTCTCGCTGCTTCGCCCCGAGGGCGAGCTCGCCACCCTCAGGCTTTCGGAGATCTGGCCGCGGCCGGTGCTGCGCGCCTCAGTGCCGCACGACGGCGGCATCCTTCTCGAGCCCGGCTATCTACTCCCCGTTGCCGAGCTGATTCCCGCGCCAGGCAGCCTGGCCGGCCGCCCGGACACCTGCCTGGTTCACGGCCAGAAGGTCTACCGGCTCGCGAGCCCACCCGAACGCCTGGCGGCCTACTTCCAGCGCGGCCGCGCGCTGCTCTCGGGAGCCGCGGCGATGCGCTTTCTGGCGCACGATCACTTCGTCCTGCACGGCGATCCGCACTATCTGCCAATCGGCGAGCTCGCCGCCACCGCGCGCCCACCCCAGCCGGAGCTGGTCGAGATCGAGGCCGACGAGGGCGAGGCAGGCCAGGTGCTGGTCAGGCCGGTGTACCGGGTCGGGGCGGCGACGCTCAAGTGGAGCGAGCTCAAGCGCCTGCTCAAGGCCGGTTTCACCCGCCACCAGCAGGGGCTGGTGCGGGCGCCCGACCTCGCGCCCCTGATTGAGGCCGGCCTGCGAGCCCAACGCGACGGGATGGCGGGCGATCGCCTCGCCTTCCTGCGGGTGGCGACCGAGGCGAAGGTAAGGCCCGGCCCGCGCGCGCAGGAGCTGGCCGCAGTGCTCGACTGCCTGAGTGGCGGGTTTCCTACTCTCGCGCCACCTCCCGGCCTGCGCTCGACGCTGCGCCCTTATCAGCTCGATGGCGCCGCCTGGTTGTGGCGGCTGCGCCGCACCGGCCTCGGCGCGCTGCTTGCCGACGACATGGGCCTCGGCAAGACCCACCAGGCGATGGCCCTGCTCTGTCTGTTGCGCGCCGAGCAGCCCGACGCCTGTTCCCTGGTCGTGTGCCCGCGGGGCGTACTCGAGCACTGGCGCCATCTGCTGCAGCAGTACGCGCCCGAGATCCCGGTCACCGTCTACCACGGCCTCCAGCGTTCCCTGGACGATGTTGCCGCCGGCGCACTCGTCCTCACCACCTACGAGGTGGCGCTGCGCTCGCTCGTCGAGCTCGTCAGGCGCCCCTGGGCGGTCGCGATCTTCGACGAGGCGCAGCGAATCAAGAACCCGAGCACCAAGGGGGCGCGCGCGGTCAAGGCGATCCCTGCCGCCTTCCGCGTCGCCCTCACCGGCACCCCGATCGAGAACCGCCTCCTCGAGCTGTGGTCGATCATGGATCTCATCATCCCTGGCTACCTCGGCAGCCAGCGCTCGTTTGGCGCCGCCTTTCGCGAGCCTTCTCAGTTGGCGCTCGAACGCCTGCGCCGGCGGTTGGCGCCCTTCATCCTGCGCCGGGTCAAGCAGCAGGTGCTGGCGGATCTGCCCGAGAAAAGCGAGGAGATCCTCACCTGCACGCTCTCCGTCGAGCAGGAGAGGATCTACCAGGAGATCCACTCGGCCGCCGCCGGCTCACTCGCCGAGCGGCTGCGCAACCGAGGCGAGGACATACCCTACATCCACATCTTCGCTCTGCTCACCCGGCTCAAGCAGGTGTGTGACCATCCCGCGCTCATCGAGCCGCGCCTGCGCGGCAGCGTCCCCGCCAAGCTCGAGCTCCTCGACGAGATCCTCGACGAGGCGCTGGCAGCCGAGAACCGGGTCGTGATCTTCTCGCAGTACGTAAAGATGATCGAGCTGCTCTCGGCCCACCTCCAGCGCCGGCGCATCGCCCACCTCAAGCTCACCGGCCAGACCCAGCAGCGCGGCTACCTCGTGCAGCGCTTCAACTCCGGGCTGCACGAGCCGGTGTTTCTCGCCAGCCTGCTTGCCGGCGGCGTCGGCATCGACCTCACCGGCGCCTCGGTGGTGGTCCACTACGACCGCTGGTGGAACCCGGCGCGCGAGAACCAGGCCACCGACCGCGTCCACCGCATCGGCCAGAAGCGTTTCGTCCAGGTCTTCAAGCTGCTCACCACCGGTACCGTCGAGGAGCGCATCGACGCCATCATCCGGCGCAAGGTCGAGCTCGTCGACGAGGTCATCACCCCGACCGAGGAGGTGCTGCGGCGCCTCACCCGCGAGGAGCTGGCGGAGGTGTTGGGCATTCCCCTCGGCGCCGCCGGCGCCTGATCGCGCAGTGACTTGCCGGCGGCTCAGCGGGTCGCCAGCGGCGTAGATCGCGGGAGGAGGGCACCCGCGTGGCGCCGTGGCGAGTCAGCTCATAGCGGCGAGACACCGCTGCCTCGGCTTTGGCCATTTCGTGCTGGCCGTGGGGTGGGGGATTTCAGGTGAGGCGGCGGGACTCCTCTCCCCTTGGAGTGCGGCAGCCATGCTGCCGCCTTGCGTCGAGCGCGAGCCATGCTCGCGCCTCTCCGGTTGGACAGGCTTAGCAGCGCCGCGGCGCTGCAGCGCACCAGCACGGCTGGCGCGGAAGACAAGGCGCAAGCATGGCTTGCGCACTCCACGCCCCTTCCGCGAGTTTGGCGGGCGACGCGGAACGTGACGGAACGCCGGCGCCCCTTGGAAGGTTGAAGAACCAGTCTATTTCTTGACCCAGACCCGCCAGGCGCCGGCACCGCTGGCCTCGGCATGCACCTCGTGACCCTTCTGGCGGATCGTGTCGACCAGGGGTGCGGGGTAGAACGGCGCGTCAAGGAGCAGGACCTGGCCGGACTCGCAGCCGGCGAGGGCCGCGAGCGCCTCGCCCACCGGCGTCCCGCCGCGGGCGAGAATCGCCTCGGCATCGATCGTCACCGCGGCCTCGGCCGCCACCCATGTTGGCGCCGGGCCGGTCTCTCCCGCCGCCTCGCCGTGATCGCAGCCGGCCGCCGGCTGCCCGAGCGCCCGGCGCAGGCTGTTGACCATGTCGGGCACGCCAAGGCCGCCGATGCGAGCCGCTTGGGCGACCGTGGCGACCCGCGCGACGGTGTGGCGCAGGATCGGGTTTTGCAGGCGGCGAAACTCCGGCGAGAGGCGAATCAGCACCTCCTCGAGCTCGGGATGAGCATCGAGCAGCGGCCCAATCTTGCTTTCAGGGTTGACGATCATGATTCCCTCCCGGCGGGCGGAGCCACCTCGGCGAGCAGCCGCCGCTCGCCTTCGAGCGCGCGAATCGCGGTCACGTCCTGCGTCACCTCGAGGCAGCCGAGGTAGGCGCCGGCTTCGTCGCGCACGGCAAAGTAGCGAATATGGATGAACTTGCCCTGGAGGGTGATCCAGAACTCGGCGCTCTCTCGTTGCCCGGATCGCAGCTCGTCCACCACCTGCTGGACGATGTGCATCGACGCGGGCGGGTGGCAGTCCTGCACCCGCCGGCCGAGGATCGCCCGGTTACGCGCGAACACGCGCTCGCGCCCCTCGCTGAAGTAGGCGACCCGATCGCCCGCATCGACAAAGGTGAGGTCCGCAGGCAAGGTGTTGAGCAGGGCGATCAGTTGCTTGGCGGTCAGGGCGCCGGAGGGCAGCGCGAGTGCGTCCCCCGCCGCGACCTCGACGCGCCGCTCGGGAAGCAGCGAACGGGAGGGCGACCAGGGCGCCGCCGGCGCCGCCAGCGAAGGTGGGAACTCGTCCCACTGCTGCTGCACCGCTCCCCAATCGGCCTCGGAGAGGTGTTTGAGCGCCATCGGCCACAGCACCCGCTCCTCCTTCTCCACCATGCCGGCCACGGCGACGAGCAATGGCTCGATCACCACGTCGCGCACCAGCGAAAGCTCCTCGCCTGCCAACATCTCACCGCTGTCGGCGGCCTCGCCAGCGGCCTGGAGGCGCTCGCGAATGTCGTCGTCGACGCCCCACATTACCTTCGGTGGCGCCGTGATTCCGGCCTTCTCCAGAAACGGGAAGACCAGGTACTCCTTGCGCTTGTAGTGGGCGTCGATGGCCCCCAGGTGAGCGTGCAGCGCGCGCCAGCGCTCCGCCGTTTCGCGGTCGAGCGGGCCACCCGCGGGGGCAGGAAAGGCCGCGACCAGTTCCCGGTACTCGGCGAGGGCTGCCGTGATCGCCTCGTTGTCGCGGCGAAACGTGTGCACCGGGTGGCCGGGAACCGCCTCGGCCGGCGCCTGCTGCTCCAACTGGTCGCGAAACACCGCGACGTGTAGGTCGCACATCCGGCGGATCTCCGCCTCGGGCATCCCCTCGTTCATCAGCTCGCTCTCCAGCACCGAGATCTCGCTCGCCCCGACCTGGTCGAGGAGCGCCCGAAATCGCCCCTTGAGCGCCTGCAGCTCGGCGCCGTCGTGAAGCTCCCGGATCATCGCCTTGAGGGCCTCGAGCCGGTGCCGGCGGTTATCAATCAGCTCACTCACGTCATCCTCCCGAAAACGAGACACTGTCTCGTTTCACCGCCCATCGTAGCCCCTGCCACCTCACGGCGCTTTGACGTAGGTCAAGTTCCGGCCACTGTCGGTGGCTCTGATGGTTCTCCCAACACCGCCGCTCTGCTGACGCTTACCTTGCTTCTTCTCACACTTGAAATGGAGGTCCTAACACCGATTCTCGCGCGCGGCGTTTGGAGCTGGCTGGCGTGGGGTGGGTGCTGGCTGTCAGGCTAATCATCGGGCGCGCATTGAGATGCTGGAATGCCAGGAGCGAGGAAGTACCCCAACCACGAGGTGCACGAGTCAACCGTGAGCCTGTGTGCCTATGACGGCTCCATTCGGCAGGTGATCGGGAGCCATGGATGGTACGATGCATGCGGGAGTGACCACATCGATGACTCGGGTGATTCACGCGATCGTGCAGCGGGGCGAGGAGGCCTGGGTGGCAGTGTGCCAGGAGGTAGCAGTCGTCACCCAGGGCGACACGCTCGACGAGACCGTTGCCAACCTTCGCGAGGCGATCAGTCTCCACCTCGATGGCGAGAGCTTGGCGGAGCTGGGCTTGGCGCCAGGGCCGGTCCTCTCCGTAACGGTGGAGATCGATCCGCTCTCGCATGCCGCCTAAGCTGCGCGCGCATGAGCTGGTCTACCAGCGGCGGGGGATGTCCTGGACGACGCGGAAGGTGTCGCGGGCGATGAGGAGCTCCTCGTTGGTGGGGATCACGTAGGCCGAAAGCGGCGAGCCCTCCTTGCTGATCGCGCCGCTTTGTCCGGGTTGGATCGCCTCGTTGCGCGCGGGATCGAGGGTGAGGCCGAGGCGCTCGAGGCCGGCGCAGATGCGCGACCGGATCAGGCTTGAGTTCTCGCCGATGCCGCCGGTGAAGACCACCGCCTCACACTCGCCCATCTCGGCCAAGTAGCCGCCGATGTAGACCTTGACGCGGCGGCAGAAGATGTCGATCGCGAGGCGCGCGCGCCGGTCCTGGTTTTCCATTTCCTCCGCCAGCAGCTCCCGCATGTCGCTGGTCAAACCCGAGATGCCCAGCAGGCCCGACTGCTTGTTGAGCAGGGTCGTGACCTCGGAGATGCTCATGCCTTCCTTGAGGGTGAGGAACTCAATCAGCGACGGGTCGATGTCGCCGCACCTGGTGCCCATCAACAGGCCTTCGAGCGGGGTGAAGCCCATCGAGGTGTCGAACGACTGCCCGCCCTTGATCGCGCAGGCGGAGCAGCCATTGCCGAGGTGGAGCGAGATGATGTTCACGGCCTCCGGCTCGACGTCTTGCATCGTGCGGTAGCGGTAGGCCATGTAGCGGTGGGAGGTGCCATGGAAACCGTAGCGGCGGATCTTGTAGCGGCGGTAGTACTGGTAGGGAATGCCATAGAGGTAGGAGGCCTCGGGCATGAGCGCGTGAAAGGACGTGTCGAACACCGCCACCTGCGGCACCCCCTCGCCGAGCAGCTCGATCGCCGCCCGGATTCCTTTCAGGTTGGCGGGGTTGTGGAGCGGCGCAAGATCGATGCAGTCGTCGATGCCGTCCAGCACCTCGCGATCAATGCCCACCGACTTCCGAAAGCGCTCGCCGCCGTGAACCACCCGGTGGCCGACCGCGTGGATATCGCCGAGCGAGCTGATCTGATCGATCTTGGAGCTTGGCGAGATGATCCAGCGCAGGATGCGGTCGATGGCCGCGCGGTGATCGCGGACCGGCTCGGCAGTGCGCTCTTTATCCTGCCCTTCAGCCTGGAAGGTGATCAGCGACTGGGTGCCGATCCGCTCGATGATGCCGCTGGCCAGGCGACGGTCGCGGTCGGCGTTGATCAGGTCGAGGTCGGTCTCGATAATCTGGAACTTCACCGTCGAGGAGCCGCAATTGAGGACGAGCACGTTCATCGCAGGATCTCCCCCCTCATCGACCGGCGTGCCAGAAGCCCCGTTCACCTCGCTTCGCACGCAGGTGTTGCACCGCCGGCGACCGCTTCGAGAATTATTGCACGCGCGGGTGAGCGCAGCGGCCGAGCCTCGAGCCTCGGGGCCGCAAGACAAGGCGCCGAGTATGCACGCCGGCTTGTCACGACGCCGTGCTCGATGGCCCGCTCACCGGTGAGCCTGAAGGCGGCATTTCGCCGCCGCGCCCCCGCGCCAGAGCGGCGGAACGCCGCTTCTACACCGGCCCGCGAGCCGTTCAACCCGGTAAGTGGGGGACGCGCTCAGGTCCGGCGGACCGAAATCGTGCTCGAGCCCGCGCGAAGCGGCGAGACGCCGCTTCCACCTTGGCAACTCCCCGATGCCCCGGCGCGGCGAGAAGGGCTAGACTGGCGGGGCGGCCCGGGCGGCCGCACGCGGGAGGGCAATCATGACGGCATTCTCCGACTACGAGCGATACGACGGGCTGAGTCTGGCGGAGCTGGTGCGGCGGCGTGAGGTCACGCCAGCCGAGCTCGTCGAGGCAGCGATCGCCCGCATCGAGGCGCGCAATCCGGCCCTCAACGCGGTCGTGCACACGATGTACGAGAAGGCGCGCGCCGCCGCCGCCGGGCCGCTCCCCGGCGGGCCGTTCGCCGGGGTTCCGCTGCTCCTCAAGGACCTGCTTGCCGCCTGCGCCGACGAGCCACTCACCTCGTCCTGCCAGTTGCTTGCCGGCTTCGTCCCCGACCACGACAGCGAGCTCGTCGCCCGCCTGCGGCGCGCCGGGTTCATCATCCTGGGCAAGACCAACACCCCGGAGCTCGGCATCATGGGCGTCACGGAGTCGCGCTTTCGCGGGCCGGCGCGCAATCCCTGGAGCCTCGGGCACACGCCGGGAGGCTCGAGCGGCGGCGCCGCGGCG
>JAZDGE010000447.1:0-3897 GCA_043807175.1 Acidobacteriota bacterium | reverse complement strand
CTCCGGCCAGGATGAGCGACATGACGAGCACGACTGCGACACGCATGCGGGCCTCCAATTGCCTTGGTTTGCTGCAGCTCAAGCTCACGGCGACTACGGGCGAGGAATCTACCGCCCCCCCAGCGGTTGTCAAGACCCCCCGCGCCGCCGCGCCGCCCCAGCGAGGCGCCGGATGAGAGCGGCACGGGGCGCGCTGGCGGGCGGAAAGTACTGCAAGAGGTTGTTTCAGCCTCGACGTCACCGGCTGGAGAACCAAGCAATGCGGTCCTTGCCGCCGCACCGTCCTATTCCAAGCGAGGGTTGAACGATGGTAGCGCAGCGAACGCGTAAGAACTTCGCGAGAACGCCGGCGCCTGGAACGAGCAGAAGATGGAGCGAGCGCGGGTCCCCCCCTCGTTTGCTTTCCTTGATTGGGTGGTGGCTCGAACCACGAACCACCACCCACTGACCACGCCTCTTCCCCGGGTGGGCGGGGGCCCGGACCCCAAGCCCCGGTCCCCTGCCTTTCGGGCGGGAGGGGGCCGGTCCCCGGTTCCCGGTCCCCTGCCTTCGGAAGGGCGGGGGCCGGTCCCCGGACCACTGACCACGCCTCTTGCCCGGTTGGGTGGGGGCCCGGACCCCGGACCCCGGAGCCCGGACCCCTGTCTTTCTACGGCCGTTCCAGCAAGTACGCGAAGCCCATGCCGCCGCCGATGCACATGGTCACGATGCCACGCCTGGCGTTGCGGCGCTTGAGCTCACCCAGCAGCTTGCAGGTGAGGACCGCGCCGGTGGCCCCAAGCGGGTGGCCGGTGGCGATGGCGCCGCCGTTGACGTTGGTCTTCTCCAGATCGAGCCCGAGCTCGTTGCAGCAATAGACCGACTGGCTGGCGAAGGCCTCGTTGATCTCGATGAGGTCGATGTCTGCGAGGGTGAGGCCGGTCTTGGCGAGCAGCTTCGGCACCGCCTTGGCCGGACCGATGCCCATGATGTCCGGCGGCACGCCGGCGACCGCCCACGCGCGCACGAATGCCTGGATGGGAAGGCCCATCTCCTTCGCCTTCTCCTCCGACATGACGACGACGAAGGCGGCGCCGTCGTTGATCTGCGAGGCATTGCCGGCGGTGACGGTGCCGCGCGGGTCAAAGACAGGCTTCAGCTTCGACAGCGCTTCGAGAGTGGTGTCGGCGCGTGGCCCCTCGTCGGTGTCGAAGCAGAGCTCCTTCCAGAGGCCGTCGTCCATGGTGCGGACCTTCAAGGGAACGATCTCGTCCTTGAACTTGCCGGCGGCGATGGCGGCAGCGGCGCGCTGGTGCGAGCGCACCGCGTAGGCGTCCTGCTCCTCGCGGGTGACGTTGAACTGGCGGGCGACGACCTCGGCGGTGGTGCCCATCGCGGCGTAGGCGTTGGGCATCATCTCCAGCACGGCGGGGTCGGCAATCATCTTGTTGCCGCCCATGGCGACGAGGGACATCGACTCGACGCCGCCGGCGATGACGATCTCGTTGGAGCCGGACTTGATGGTGTCTGCCGCCCAGGCGATGGTCTGCGAGCCGGACGAGCAGAAACGGTTGAGCGTCGTCGCCGGCACCTCGACCGGGAAGCCGGCGAGCAGACCGATGAGCCGGGCGATGTTCATGCCCTGCTCGCCCTCCGGCATCGCGCAGCCGACCATGAGGTCGTCGACCATCTCCGGCTTGAGGCCGGGGGTGCGCTTTATGAGCTCTTTCAAGACCGGCGCGGCGAACTCCTCCGGCCGGGTGTCCTTCAAGCTCCCCTTCTTGGCGCGGCCAATTGGGGTCCTTGCATACGAAACGATCACGGCTTCACGCATGGTCACGCTCCTTCCTAGTTTCTCAAAGGTTTGTTGTTGAGGAGCATGTAGGTAATGCGCTCCTGCGTCTTGGGTTCACCACAGAGCGAGAGAAATGCCTCGCGCTCGAGATCGAGGATCTTCTCCTCGGTGACCGGGTTGTTGATGGTGGTGTCGCCGCCACACAGGATGGTCGCGATGTGGGTGGCGATCTTTTCGTCGTGCGACGAGATCCAGTGGGTGAGCTTCATGTTGTGGAGGAACATCTTAAAGGTGGCGATCCCCTCGTTGCCGGGGAGGGCGAACAGGCGCGGGAGCGGTGGCGTGTAGCCCTCCTCGGCCATCGCGATCGCCATCCGCTTCGCGGTCCACAGTTGCTGGTCGCGATTCATCTCGACATGGTCGTAGGGGCGCAGGTACTTGAGCTCGCGCGCCTCCTCGGCGGAGGTGGCAACCTTGGCCATCGCAATGGTCTCGAACGCCTTGCGGATGTGGAGCAGGTTGGAGAGGATGGGCTCGTCGACGCCCTCGAGCGCGCGCTCGAGCATGAAAACATGGCCGGCGCCGGCGGGGAGCAGACCGACGCCCACCTCGATCAGGCCCATGTAGGTTTCGGCGAGCGCACACACCCGGTCACCGCCCATGGTGATCTCGGCGCCGCCCCCGAAGGTGAAGCCGAATGGCGCGGTGATGACAGGCACGCGGGCGCGCTTGAAGCCCAGGGTCATGCCCTGGAACTGGCGGATCATCGCGTCGATCGCCTTCCACTGCTGGCTCTGCGCGCCTTCCAGGATCATCAGCAAATTGGCGCCGGCGCAGAACTGCTCGCCCTGGTGGTGGACAACAAGACCGCGGAAGTCACGCTCGGCGATCTCGATCGACCTGGCGGCCACCTCGAGGATCTGGTCGTCAATCGGGTTGAGCTTGGGCTGCATCGCGGAATGGAACTCGAAGCAGAGCACGCCGTCGCCGAGATCGACCAGCGAAGCGCCCTTGTTCTCGTAGACGGCCGGGGTTCGCTGCTTGATCTCGGCCAGCACCATGAAGCTCGCAGGCCGCGGCACCGGCGCGTAGCCCTTGATGCGCGGATCGTAGTACTCGCGCCCCGCCGCGCCGATGCGATAGAACGAGGCCACACCGGCGGCCAGCATCTCCTCGACCCAGGCAGCGGGGATGACGCCCTCGACCTTCATGCGGTCGAGCGTCTCCTTCACGCCCATCGCGTCCCAGGTCTCGAAGGGGCCGAGCTCCCAGTTGAAGCCCCACTTGAGCGCCTGGTCGATGTCGCAGATGGTGTCGGAGATCTCGAACAGCCGGCGGGAGGAGTAGGCGAGGGTGTCGCGCAGCAGGCGCCATGCGAGCTTGCCGGCGCGATCGTCGGCGGCGGCGACCAGCTTGATCCGCGCCCCGGCATCGTGGATGCCCTTCGCGGTCTTCAGCGAGGGCGCATCCAGCTTCTGCTTCGACCGGTACTCCATGGTCTGCCAGTCGAGGACGAAGTCCTGCTTCTCGCCGTTCTTGCCCTTCTCGCGCTTGAAGAAGCCGGCGCCCGCCTTGCGGCCGATCAGCTTCTTCTCGACCATTTGCGCGATGAACTCGGGGATCTGGAAGTAGGGCTGGCCCTCGTCGTTGGGGCAGTCCTCGCGCAGCGTGCGCACGACGTGGACCATGGTGTCGAGGCCAACCAGGTCAATGGTGCCAAACGAGGCCGACTTCGGGTGGCCCATCGGCGCGCCGGTGATCACGTCCACCTCGTCCACCTGGTAGCCGAGCTCCATCATCGCGTGGACGGTGGCCTGGATGGCGTAGACCCCGATCCGGTTGCCGACGAAGTTGGGCGTGTCCTTGCCGTAGACGATCCCCTTGCCGAGGCGGAACTGGCCGAACTCGGCCATGAGCTTCACCACCTCGGGGTCGGTGTCCTCGCCGGCGACGATCTCGAGCAGGCGCATGTAGCGCACCGGGTTGAAGAAGTGGGTGACGAGGAAGTTCCCGCGGAACCGGGCGCCGCGGCCGGCCATCATGTCGGCGATGCACAGCCCCGAGGTGTTCGAGGCCACGATCGTGTCCGGGCGGACGACCTTCTCCAGCCGCTCGAACAGGGC
>JAZDGE010000446.1:0-2236 GCA_043807175.1 Acidobacteriota bacterium | reverse complement strand
GTCGCCTGGGCGCTCGGTGTCTCCACCTGGCTTGCCGCCGGCTGGCAGGGTTTCCTGCTGCTGCTGGCGTTTCTCGTGCTCGGGCTCGGGGTGACCTTCGCCGGCTACCGTCGCAAGCGCGAGGCCGGCGTCGCCGAGGGCCATGGCGGCCGGCGCGGCGGAGCAGAAGTGTTCGGCAAGGGCGGCGTGCTCCTGGCGTTGTGCTTGCAGGGGATCCTCGCCGGTTTCGCCGGTTCGTGCCTGGCCTCTTGGGCCGTCGTCGCGGTGCTGGCGGCAGCTACCGCCGACACCTGGGGCACCGAGCTGGGCGGCCTGCTCGGGCGGCGCGCGTTCACGCTGCTGCCCTTCCGCGAGGCGCCGGCAGGCACGCCGGGCGCGGTATCGCTCGCCGGCTTGGCGGCGTCGCTCGCCGGGGCAGCGTTGATCGCCGGTCTCGGCGGAGCGCTCGGGCTGCTTGGGCCCACGCCGCTGTCGCTCGCCGCCGTGTGTGCCGCGTCGGCGTTCGCGGCCGCGTTGGTCGAGAGCCTACTGCCGGCGCTCGGGGATGCGACGCACCTGGGAAAGAACCTGGTCGTGACGCTGCTCGCGCCGCTGCTGGCGTTCGCGATCATCGGAGTTGGACCATGAAGCTCGCCGACGCGGTCGATCTCGATCGTCCCTTCACGCTGCTCCCGCCCCTGCTGGGGATTATTTCCGGGGCGGTGTGCGCCTTCGGTTCCGCCCACAACCCGGATCCGGCGCGGGCGCTCACCGCGGCGGTCGCCTTCACGGTGGTGCTGGGCAGCCTGTGCGCGGCGCTGCTCAACGCCGCCAGCAACACCATCAACCAGATCGCGGATCTCGCGGCGGACCGCATCAACAAGCCGCAGCGCCCGATCCCCTCGGGCCGGGTGACCATCGCCCAGGCCTGGCGGATGGCGGCGCCGCTCTACCTCCTGGGCACCCTCCCGGTGTGGCTGGTGGTGCCTTTTCCGGCGGTCGCGCTCGCCGAGCGAGTGCGCGCCCCGCTGGCCGACCACGCGGTCATGTTTCTTTACATCGGCGCGGCGATCGCGACCTGGATGTACTCACTGCCGGCGTTCGGCCGCACCAAACGCTTCGGCATCTGGGCCAATGTCACGATCGCCATTCCGCGCGGCGTCTGGCTCAAGGTCGCGGGGTGGGGGATGGTGGCCAGCGTCTGGCATGCCGAGGCCTGGTGGATCGGCCTCATCTTCGGGCTCTTCCTGCTCGGCGCCTCGAGCACCAAGGACTTCTCCGACATGGCCGGCGACGCCGCCAGCGGCGTGCACACGCTGCCGGTGAAGCACGGGGTGCGCAGGGCGGCCTGGATGATCGCTCCGTCATTCGTGTTCCCCTGGCTGCTGATGCCCCTCGGCACGGTGCTCCGCGACCCGGCCAACCCGGCGCTTCCTCTCCTCACCGGCAACCCGCTGGTGCTGGTTGTGCTCGGCTTCGGTCTCACCGCCTGGGGGGTCTACACCTGCACCCTGCTGCTGCGTGACCCGGAGGCCCTCGCGCACACGGAGAATCACCCCTCCTGGACCCACATGTACCTGATGATGATGACGGCCCAGGTGGGCTTCGCCCTTGCGTATCTGGTGTAGCGTCAGCTCTCAGCACTCAGCTCTCAGCTATCAGCAGTCAGTCATCAGCTATCAGCAGTCAGCTATCAGCAATCAAGAGAAACAGTTCCGCAGATCGTGGGGGTGACGGGGCGGGTGGGGGAGCTGAAGGCTGAAGGCTGAGAGCTGAGAGCTGAGAGCCCACCGCTGTCAGATCGCCACTCCGGCTGTTCGTCTGACCGACCCTGACGGTACACTACCACCCATGGAGTTCCCACTCGTGCCCCGCTCGTTGCTCACCTGGGACCAGCTCGGCATCAGGCTCGACCTCGACCTCATCGAGGGATGGCTCAACCACGAGGTCCTACGCGAGGTCGAGGCGATTCGGGAGCTGCGCCTGGCGGGCAGCGGCGATCTCCTCGAGCTGCGCGTGAAGGTGGCCTGGGAGGGTCTGCCGGCATGGCTTTCGGCGAAACTCACCGAGCTCCGGCTCTACAAGGGCTTTCTCGGCTGCCGGGTGGAGTCGGTGCGCGGCCCGCTCGGAGTGCCGGTGCCGATCGCCATAGTGGCTCGCCTCGTGCATCGTTTTGCCGCGCGCTACGTGCAACTCGGGGTTGAGGACCGGCTGCTGCTCGTCGACCTGCGGCGCTGGCTGCCCGGCTGGCTGCACC
>JAZDGE010000445.1:0-5198 GCA_043807175.1 Acidobacteriota bacterium | reverse complement strand
TCCACGACCTCGAAGCGTTCGAGCCTGGGC
Organism: Acidobacteriota bacterium; assembly: GCA_043807175.1. Classification (GTDB taxonomy): domain Bacteria; phylum Acidobacteriota; class Thermoanaerobaculia; order Thermoanaerobaculales; family Thermoanaerobaculaceae; genus JAZDGE01. The sequence continues at coordinate 5,168 of JAZDGE010000445.1, read as the reverse complement.
AGTTTCTCCGCGTCGTCCTCGTGCATCGAACCCCCTGGGAGGAATTATGGGTCGCAGGCAGGGCTGGTGCAATGCGAGGAGGCCAGACACTCCTGTCTGGCCATGCAGGCTGGCTTGGACCTGCCGGGCGGTTGCCGGCGCCCTACCTTGCGGGTTGGTGGGAGCACGAGCCCCGAGCCCCGAACCCCGATTCGCTTCTCGATGGGAATGGTAGACTCCCGCTCCGTGCAGTCACGTGGAGGGTGCAGTGCCGAGCTCGGAGAGCCTACCAACCCGATTTGACCCGCACTCGTTCGAGGCCCGGTGGTACGGCATCTGGGAGGCCTCGGGCGCATTCTCGCCCCGGCTCGAGGCCGGCGCCGAGCCCTTCACGATTCTCATTCCGCCCCCGAACGTCACGGGCAAGCTTCACATCGGCCATGCCTTGCAGTTCACGCTGCAGGACCTGGTGATTCGCTGGCGGCGGATGCAGGGCTTCGCTGCGCTGTGGCTGCCCGGGACCGATCATGCCGGGATCGCCACCCAGGTGATGGTGGAGCGCGAGCTCGCGAAGGAGGGCATGACGCGCCAGGAGCTCGGGCGCGAGGCTTTCCTCGAACGGATGTGGGCGTGGAAGACCAGGTACAAGGACAACATTTCCGCCCAGGCCAAGGCGCTCGGCGCCTCCTGCGACTGGACGCGCGAGCGCTTCACCCTCGACCCGATGCTCTCGCGGGCGGTGCGCCACGCCTTCGTCTCGCTTCATCGAGAAGGGCTGATCTACCGCGCCCATCGCCTGATCAACTGGTGCCCGCGCTGCCTCACCGCGCTCTCGGATCTCGAGGTCGAGCACAAGGAGGTCGACGGCGGGATGTGGGACTTCGCCTATCCGCTCGCAGGCGGGGGCGAGGTGGTGGTGTCGACCTCAAGGCCCGAGACGATGCTGGGAGACACCGCGATCGCGGTGCACCCCGAGGATGAGCGCTACCGCCATCTCGTCGGCCGCGAGGTCATCCACCCGCTCCTGGGGCGGCGCTTCACGATCATCGCCGATGCCACGCTCGTCGATCCCGCGTTTGGCACCGGCGCCGTGAAGGTCACGCCGGCCCATGATCCCAACGACTTCGCCACCGGCGAGCGGCACTCACTGGAGCGCATCAACATTCTCGACGAGCAGGGACGAATCAACGAGGCCGGCGGAGCATTCGCCGGCCAGGACCGCTTCGTTGCCCGCAAGGCGGTGCTTGCCGCGCTCGCCGAGAAGGGCCTGCGGCGCGGCGAGAGGACGCACCGGCATGCGATCGGCCATTGCCAGCGCTGCAGCACGGTGGTCGAGCCCTATCTCTCGCGCCAGTGGTTCGTCAAGGCCAGGCCGCTCGCCGAGCCAGCACTTGAGGCGGTTCGCAGCGGCGAGGTGAAGCTCGTGCCGGAGTTCTGGGTCGCGACCTATGAGAACTGGCTCGAGAACATTCTCGACTGGTGCATCTCCCGCCAGCTCTGGTGGGGCCACCGGATCCCCGCCTTCTACTGCGCCGATGGCCACACGACGGTCAGCGAAAACGATGTCAATGCCTGCAGCGAGTGCGGCGCGCCGGTCGAGCAGGATCCCGACGTTCTGGATACCTGGTTTTCCTCGGGTCTCTGGCCGCTCTCGACGCTCGGCTGGCCCGAGCCGACGGCGGACCTCCAGACGTTCTATCCCACCAGCGTGCTGATCACCGGGTTCGACATCCTGTTCTTCTGGGTTGCCCGCATGATCATGATGAGCAAGCACTTCACGGGCAAGGGACCGTTTGCAACTGTTCATCTCACCGGCCTCGTTCGCGACGCGAGCCGGCAGAAGATGTCCAAGACCAAAGGGAACGTGGTCGACCCCCTCGATCTGGTGTCGGTCTACGGCGCGGACGCGGTGCGCTTTACGCTGGCGGCGCTGGCCTCGCCGGGGCGCGACCTTCCGCTCTCTCAGGAGCGCATGGAGGGCTACCGATCGTTCGCGACCAAGCTCTGGAACGCTGCCCGCTTCGTCCAGATGCACCTGCGAGGGGACGAGCCAGAGCTTGTTGAGATTGATCGCAACTCCCTTGCGATCCCCGAGCGCTGGATTCTCGAGGAGCTCGATCGCACCGCCGCCGCAACCAACCGGGCCTGGGAGGGCTTCCGCTTCGACGAGGGGTGTCGTGAGCTCTACCAATTCGTGTGGGGCGACTTCTGCGACTGGTACCTCGAGATGGCGAAGCCAGTGCTCACCGCGGAAGGGGAATCGGGGACCGGGGACCGGGAACCGATCCCTTCCTCCTCCCAGAGGCGGGCGGAGGATGTGCGGGCGGTGGCTAGGGGAGTGCTGCTCGACGCCCTGCGCCTGCTCCATCCGGTGATGCCGTTCATCACCGAGGAGATCGCGGAGCACCTCGGCGCCCGCTGCCACCTGATCGGCGACCGCTACCCGCAGGGCGGGGGCGCGCCTGCGGCCTCCAGCGCGGCGAGGTCGATGGTGGTGGTCCAGGCAGTGGTGCAGGAGACGCGCTCCTATCGCCACTTCGTTGGCCTCCCCCCGGGCTCGCCGCTGGAGCTTCACCTGCTCGGGCTCGATGACGAGCTTCACGCCGCCCTTTCCGGCCTCGCGGGCGAGGTCACCCGCCTCGCCGGGCTGTCAGGGCTGCACCTCAACCCGGTCCAAGCCCCTGCGGGCGCGGTCCGCGACGTGGCGGCGGGGATCGACCTCGCTCTCATCCTGCCCGAGGGCGCACTGGGGCCGGGCGAGCGCGAGCGACTCGCGCGGGACCTGGCGAGCGCCCGCGAGGAGCTGGCCAGGCTGCAGGCGCGCCTCGGCGATGACGCCTTCGCGAGCAGGGCGCCCGCGGAGGTCGTCGCCGGGGCGCGGGCGCGCGAGCACGAGCTGGTGCGCAAGGCCCTGCTGCTCGCCGAGACGTTGGGAGCCTGACGCTATGAAGCCTCTGCTCTCTGCTCCCGCCGAAGCCAATGTCGTCTGGGTCGACGATGTGGACTCCACCAACGAGATGCTCGCCCGCGTGCAGGCCGCCTGGCCCGACGACGACGAGCGGATCCTGGCCGACACACTGCTCGTCGCGGGCCGCCAGTCGGCAGGCAGGGGCAGGAGCAGCCACGTGTGGGAATCGCCGCCGGGCGGGCTCTACGCCTCCTGGCTTGCCTATCTCGGCACCGCCAGTCTGGCCTGGCTGCCGCTGGCGGCGGGCGTGTGCCTGCTCGGCGCCCTCGAGGAGGCGATGGCGCCGCAGCGATTTGGACTGAAGTGGCCGAACGACGTGATGTCGAGCGGCGGCAAGCTGGCGGGCCTACTCTGCCAGTCGCGCAGCCGCGGGGACAGTTGCTGGGTGGTGGTGGGTTTCGGCGTCAATGTCGAGGCCGCGCCGGAGCTGGCGGCCGGGTTGGCGCCCGCGGCGTCGCTGCGTGGCCTCGGCCTCGAGGGCGCCGCGGCAGCCGCGATCTGGCGGATCGTGGAGTTCTTTCTGGCCGGGATCCGGCCTGCGATTGCCGACCCGGCTCGCACCCGAGCCCTGTGGGCCTCACGCTCGATTCACGTGCCTGGCGACATGCTGCGCGTGCGCAGCGGGGGAGAGGTCGTGAAGGGCGCCTTCTCGGGATTCGCCGAGGATGGCAGCCTGAAGCTGACGGTCAACGGAGCAGTGCGTTCGTTTTCCGCCGCGGAGCTCATTGTGCCGCTGCCCGAAACGGGAGGTTGAGATGCTGCTCGCCCTCGATGTTGGCAACACCCACACGACGATTGGGGTTTTCCGCGACAACCAGATCCTCCGCCGCTGGCGGTTGACGACCGCGCGCGAGCGCACCGTCGACGAGCTTGGCACGCTGCTGCGCCAGCTCTGCCAGTGGTCGCAAATCTCGCCGGATGACATCCAGGGCGTCATCGTCGGCTCGGTCGTCCCGCCCCTCGACGGCGCCCTGCGGGAAGCGGTCGCCACCTACCTCCACGCCGAGGCGGTCTTCGTCGCACCGGGAATTCGCTCGGGCATGCCGCTGCGGGTCGAGACGCCGCAGGAGCTGGGTGCGGACCGGCTGTGCAACGCCGTGGCCGCCTACGCCGAGCATGGCGGCCCCTGTGTCGTCGTCGACTTCGGCACCGCCACCACCTGGGACGTCGTCTCCGAGAAGGGTGAGTTCCTCGGCGGCGTGATCGCTCCGGGCCTCGAGATCGCGGCCGAGGCGCTGTTCTCGCGCGCCGCCAAGCTGCCGCGCGTGGAGCTGGTCGCGCCGCCGCGGGTGATCGGCAAGGCGACGATCGACTCGATGCAGGCCGGGCTGGTGTACGGCTATGTCGGCCTGGTCGAGGGCGTGACCCGGCGGGTGCTCGAGGAGCTGGGGGGAGGCAAGGTCATCGCCACCGGGGGCCTCGCCCCGGTGCTCGCCCGCTACACCGACATCTTCGCTGCCGTGGACCAGGACCTCACCCTGAAGGGGCTGCGAAACCTGTGGGAGCGCAATCGCCCCGAGCGCCACTGAGCCCGGAGGAGCTCGCCTACTACCACGCGGTCGAGGACTACTTCGCCCTCCTGCGCGGAACCCAGGCTGTCGTCCTGTCCAAGGACTACGTGCTGTTGCGCAAGTGGTGGAATGACGGCGTGCCACTGGCGGCGGTGATGGCGGGCATCGCCGAGGCGATGGAACGGCGGCCGGAGAGGGAAGGCGAGGGGGTCTTCACCGTGCGCTACTGCCGGCATGCGATTCTCCGCCATGCCAAGCGGCTGGCCTTGGCGGGCGTCGGTGGAGAGACCGGCGCCGGAGCCCTCGACAGCGCCGCCGCAATCGCGCGCTGTGCGGCGATCGTGCGCGAAGCCGCCAGACGCTGGCACGAGACGCCGCGGCTCGCGGCGGCGCTCGGCGATCTCGCGCTGGCCGTCGAGAGGCTCCCGCAAGGGGCGCCACCGGGGGCGCTCGACATGACGATCGCCGAGCTGGAGCGCGGCACGCTGCTGGCGGTGGCGGCGCTGCTGCCGGCAGAGCTCAAGGCCGAGCTGGCGACCGCCGCCGACGCCGAGCTATCTGGACATGACCTCACCGAAGAGGTGCGCGAGCGCACCCTTGCCGCCCTCAAGCTCAAGCGAATTCGCGCGCTGCTCGGCCTGCCGCGGCTGGAACTGGACGCCGGTGCGCCTTAATATGACGTCTCGGAAATTGCACAAACAACGGCGGGG
>JAZDGE010000444.1:0-3255 GCA_043807175.1 Acidobacteriota bacterium | reverse complement strand
AGCACCCGCCAAGCGGCGGTTGATTCGGGTACGAGCGCGAGCGCCTCGGTCCGGTCGCCCGCCGCCACCAGCCAGAGCGGGATCAGCCGGAAGAAGGTCTCGGGATCGGCAAAGGCGCGCCGGAGCAGCCCGCGCGCCTCCTCCTGCTCGCCCGCGGCCAGGCTCGGCCACACCTCCAGCAACGCGGTCGCCAGCAGGCGCACGGGCTCGTCCTCCGCCGGCGCCATCGCGATCGCCCGGCGCAGCGGCCGCTCCCAATCGTCCCGGCGGGCGAGCAGCCGCCCGTCTCCGCGCAGCATCCACAGCCGGTAGCGCGCGCCGCCCAGGATCATCGCCGCCTGCCAGGCCGCCGGCCGCTCGGCCAACGCCTCGGCGGCCAGCCGCTCGGCCAGCTCCAGCCGCTCGCCCATTCGCACGGCTGAAGCGACCGCTTCCCGCCTGGGCAACCGCGAATAGGCCCCGAGGTCGAGCGACTCGGCCAGCAGGGCGCGGGCGATCGCCAGCCGCCCCCGCCGCAGATCGGGGTCGCGCAACACCCGCTCGGCCACCTCCGGATGGCGGCGCTCGATGCCGCTTTGCGCCAGCAGGCTCGCGAGAGCAAGGCGTTCGGCCCGGCGCGCGCGGCCTGCGGAGCCGGCGAGCGCGGCCAGCCCGAGCGCCAGCAGAACGAGCAGCGCGAGAGCGCCGCGGCGCACCCGAGAGCGCCGCCGCGGCTGGTCCCCACCTGAGGCGCGCACACGGTTGAAGTCCTCATGAGCGGAGCCAGGAAGGCTCCGCGCATCGGCCTCGACACGATTCGCCGCGTTGGCGTGACCTCCGGCCAGCAGGCGGCCCTCGACAGCTTGCGGCGGCCCGCCTCCAAGAGAGGACTTAGCTCGCTTCGCTCGCAATTGGGGTTGGGGGCTAGGGGTTGGGGGTTCGGGCAGGGTGGCGCCGCCCCTGCTACGTGGCGCATGCCTGAGCGCCGCGGGCGGCCTTGCGGAACTGCAGTCGCGCGGCGGGTTGGGCACCGTCTCGATGCTGGACCCCTCGAAGGTCGCACCTCGGTGTTGAGCTGTTTCTCCCAAACTCCCAACCCCTAACCCCCATCCCCGCCGTTGTTTGTGCAATTTCGGAGACGTATTATTAGTGGCACTCATCGCTCCATCTTACCCTCGCTCGAGCGCTCGCCGCTGGGCGTGACCGCTTGCTGCCGGGCGCGTTCGGGGGTAGACTTCACAGCCCCGCTTGCGGGGATGCGGAGGTTGTCATGAAAGCAGCAATCCATCCCGCCTATCACGAGGTGGAAGTGCACTGTGCGTGCGGCAACACCTTCAAGACGCACTCGACCAAGAAAGAGATCCGACTGGAGATCTGCTCGGCCTGCCACCCGCTGTTCACCGGCACGCAGAAGCTGATCGACTCCGCCGGCCGGGTGGAGCGGTTCCAGCGCCGCTACGGCAAGCTGGAAAAGACCTAGCGACGCCAATTCGGGATCTGCCCGTCGAGGGTGCGCCGGGGAGAGCATCCCCGGCCTCGTTTTTTCGTGGTTGTTCTAAGGATCTCGAAAGGGTAAAGTTACCATCATGGACGCGTTGCTGCAGCGGCTCGGCGAGGTCACCCGGCACTGGCAGGACCTGCGCGCGGAGCAGGCGGCGCCGGAGCTGCACGCCGACCGCAAGCGCCAGCTCGAGATCTCGCGCAAGCTCGCCGAGCTCAACCCGATCGTCGCCGCCTACCAGGAGTTCAGCCATGCCCGCGAGCAGGAGTGCTCGACCCGCGAGCTGCTCGACGAGGAGAGCGACCCCGAGCTGCGTGCCCTCGCCGAGGAGGAGCTGGGCGTCCTTCACGAGGTGATCGCCCGCCGCGAGACCGAGCTCAAGCTGCTGCTGCTGCCCGCCGACCCCAACGACCGTCGCAACGTTGTCCTTGAGGTGCGCGCCGGTACCGGCGGCGAGGAGGCCGCGCTGTTTGCCGCCGAGGTCCTGCGCATGTACAGCCGCTATGCCGAGGTGCGGCGCTGGCGGATCAACATCACCGATCTTTCCGAGGCCGGGATGGGCGGCGTGAAGGAGGCGGTCGTCTTGCTCGAAGGGGATGGTGCCTACTCGCGCCTCAAGTACGAGTCGGGCGTCCACCGCGTCCAGCGCGTGCCCACCACCGAGGCATCCGGCCGCATTCACACCTCCGCGATCACGGTGGCGGTGCTCCCCGAGGCCGAGGAGGTCGAGATCGAGGTCCACGAAAAGGACCTGCGCATCGATCGCTTCTGCTCCTCCGGACCGGGCGGCCAGTCGGTCAACACCACCTACTCGGCGGTCCGTATCACCCACCTGCCCACGGGGATCGTGGTTTCCTGCCAGGATGAGCGCTCGCAGCAGCAAAACCGCCTCAAGGCGATGCGCATTCTCAAGGCGCGTCTGTACGAGATCGCTCGGGCTGAGCAGCAGGCGCAACTGGCCGCCGAGCGCCGCTCCATGGTCGGCAGCGGCGACCGTTCCGAGAAGATCCGCACCTACAACTTCCCGCAGTCGCGCGTGACCGACCACCGCGCCGGCTTCACCAGCCACCGCCTCCAGGAGATCCTGGACGGCAACCTCGATCTCCTGCTCGATCCGCTCATCGCCCAGCTCAACGCGGAGCGGCTCGAGCGCGAGCTGGCCGCAGGCTGATGGAGCTCTGGCGCCGCCTCCTCGCCCGGCCGCGGCTGGTCGACGAGCTGCGCTTCGTCCTCTCGGGCGCCCTCGTGGGCGCCGCCGCTGGCCTCGCCCTGGCGCTACTGGCGCTGCCGCCGCAGGGCGGCGCGTTCGCCACCGCGCCGCCGGGAGCGAGATGGTTCCTCGCGATTGCGCCGGGCGCCGGCGGCGGCTGGTGGGGCGGGCTGGTCTGGAGCGTCCTGCTGTCCCTCGCCGGCCGCCGGCAAACGCCGCCCGCGCCGGTCGCCAGCCTGCTGCCGGCCACCGCCTGGGCCGCCTCTGTCCTGGTGGCCGTGAGCGGCGCCGCCCGTCTCGCCCACCTCCACCCTGGTTGGGGCGCCGCTGCCGGGCTCGCCCTGGCGGCGCTCGCCGCCCGCCTTCTGCTGGCCCAGGCGGCTCGCCGCTGCTCACCATGACCACCGGTGAGCTGCTCGAGTGGGGGGCGGAACAGCTCCCCTTGCGGCCCGGCCTGCCAGACCCCCGGCGCGAGGCGCGCTGGCTGTTGGTCCGGGCGCTCGGGCAGCCGGAAGCGTGCCTGCTCGCGCGCGCCGGGATGGCTGTTTCCGCAGAACTGAGATGC
>JAZDGE010000443.1:0-4704 GCA_043807175.1 Acidobacteriota bacterium | reverse complement strand
ACATGGGTTCCGAACAGCAGCACCAGCAGCGGCGGACCCCAGACGATGTCGCTGATCTGCCCCAGCAGCCTTTCAATTGTCGCCACGCGCGCCCCCTCCCGTCACCTCGCCCGGACTTATACGGGCGCCCCCTCCAGCCGTCAAGCGTCTCGCTGGCGGAGTCGCGCAGAGGCCGACCGCCTGCCGGCACGCAGGACGACCGTGTGCACGACGCGGTCGTGGGGCTGCTGGCGGTTGGGGTTGTGCCAGAGGTCGAGGAGCGAGAGGCCGAGCGAGCCAGGGATGTGGAAGTAGCCCGAGAAGCGCTCCAGCGACTCGATCAGCGACAGCCTGCCGCCATCGAGCCGCGCCACCCGAATACCGAGCAGCCGCTTTCCCGGCGTGGCGCCCCGCCTCCCCCGCGTGAGCAGAGTGAAGTACAGCGCCCCCACGCCGAACAGCGCGATCGCCCGCAGGCTTTTCGGAATCAGCTTCTCGAGCTCGATCCGGATGTGTCCCGGCTGCAGCACCACGTCCCGGTGAGGTCCGATCGCGAGGCTGAAGTCGAAGTCGTGCCCGGCAAGCAGCGCGCCGGCCTGCTCCCCGTCCCCCGCCTCCACCGCCGCCGCCACTGCCGCCGGCAGCCCGGGCGCATGCAGCCGCACCAGCAAGGGCGCGAGATCGGTCTGGGCGGCGCGAATGGCGGCCGGGCTCGCGGACCTCGCATTCCAGACCGTTTGCAGCGCCCTCAACCCCTGTGGATCGGCGAGACGCAGCGAGAGCAACGCAGCGCCGAGCGCCACCGCGATGCTCGGGAGGGTGAGAATGACCCAGTCGACGAAGAGCGCCAGGCCCCGGCGAAGCGGTGACGCGAGCGGCTGGCCGGCGAGCTCCGAAGCGACGCGAAAGTGCTCCTCGGAAACGTAACGGGTGCCCATGCCTTTAGATTAGCAAGAAACGCCTCCATCCTTGCCGCTCGCATTTCCCGTTCCCAAACCGCAGGCCACGCCGCAGCGCGGCATGACAACTGCTGGTTCACGACCGAGATTGCCCGGCAAGTACGCCGCTGTGGTTCGAAGCTCGTCGCACCCGCTGCAGCTCTCGTTCGGCGATCTTCGCACCCAGGGAGGTAGAACGTGAGAACACCAACCCCCGTCATGGTCCTCACCGGCGTTGTGCTCGCCCTGTTCACCGGCGTCGCGCCGTTGCTCGCCGGTTTCGCGGGCACCGACGTGTTCCTGCCGTCGGTGGGGCGAAAGCCCGGCGCTGCCGGCTCACAGTGGTACACCACGCTGTGGATCTACAACCCTGGCGCCGCCAACGCCAATGTCCAGGTCACCTTTCTCGAACGTGACAAGGACAACACGGTCGCGCCGATCTACAACCTCACCATCGTCGCCGGCGAGACGCAACGCTTTGACAACGCGATCTGGAGCCTTTTCAACAAGGAGGCGTTCGGCGCCCTGCGCGTCTCCTCCCCTGACCACAAGCTGGTCGTGAACTCGCGCATCTAACTCGCAACCCGGGGCGCTGGCGAGGGACTCGGTAGGGCAGTTCTTCGCGGGCGTTCCGGCCTCCTTCGCCATCGGCCAGGGGCAGAAGGCCGACCTCCTCGGTGTCTTTCAGACCCAGCCGGCGGCTGATTCCGAGTTCCGCTACAACTTCGGCTTCGTCGAGGCGACCGGCAATCCGGCCAGGGCCAAGGTCACGCTGATCGGCGCCGACGGCCTGCTGGGAGAGAGCACCAGCTCCTATGGCGTCAACGGCCACACCGTCTCGGGCGCCGGCGTTGGCGGCTACGGGAGCGCCACCTCCGGCGTCAACTACGGCGTGCAGGGTCTTTCGGCGTCGAGCGAGGGCGTCGGCGTGGCTGGCAGAGGCGAGGGCGCCGGCATCAGGGGCGACTGCACCAAGGGTCCGGGCGTGCTCGGCGCAAGCGCCGGAGGAGATCACACACAGGGGATCTCGCTGTCGAGCGGCGGCGGCCTCAAGCTCTCCGGAGGAGGCGGAGTGATCAGGCCGTAGCGCGCATCAGAGCGGCGAGCGCGAGCCCCAGGAGCCGCCGAAAACGACGGAAGCTATTGGCTTGACTGAAAGAGCGCTACCCATGAGTCGCCCGCTACTGGCGGATCACCTGTGACGCCAAGAGCCGCCAGCTTGAGCTTTCCTGCGATGATGCCAAGCGCCAGCAAGCGGAAATGCTCGATGGCTGCTATCTGCTGTATCTGCTGAGAACCGACCGCAAGGACCTTTCGGCCGAGGAAGCGTGACTTTCCGGGGGCGTGCGTGGCACGATAGGCCCAGTTGGCGAACACTCGCCACGACAGGGAGGGAGCGTGAGGATGAGACTGCTGCCCGCAATCGTTTCGGTCCTTGCCGTGCTGTCCATGTGCCCGCGCCCCGGCTCGGCCCAGATGAGCCGTGGTGCCCTCCTCGCGAAGGGAGTGAACCTGCCCAAGCAGTGGGGGATCGGCGTCGTCTACTACAACCAGAAGCAGCCGTACAAGCTCGACTCGCTGAAGCTGGGGCTCCCCGGCTTCGACCCTGCGGCCGCCAGCGGCCTCCCGGTTGACAACGACGCCACCTCGTATCACGCCGTTTTCGACTACTGGGCGCTGCCGTTCCTGAACCTCGAGCTGCTCGCCGGCAACATCGACGGCAGCACCGGCGTCGGCCTCTCCAAGGTCAACATCGGCATGCCGCTTGACGACATCACCGTCAACTACAAGGGCTTCTTCTACGGCGCCGGCTTCACCCTGGCAGCGGGGAGCCCGGTCTACTTCGCCACCATCACGACGGAGTACAGCAGAACCAAGCTCGACAACGAGGACTCCTCGGTCTCGGCCTGGGTGGTGACCCCTCGCTTTGGCGTCAACATCAGCAACCGCACCTCGTTGTTCGTCGGCGCGATGTACCAGGACCCTGCGGAGCGCCACCAGGGGACCTATGACATCCCTCACATCGCCACCGTTCCGTACGACGTGACTCTCACCGGCAAGTACGCCTGGAACTACCTCGCCGGCGCCTACATCGGCCTGGGCGAGCACTGGAAGCTCAACCTGGAGGCCGGTTTCGGGGACCGCGACTCAGCCCAGGCGTATCTCTCCTACCGCTGGTGAGTTGGCGCTTGTGAACCGGCCGAACGCGGCCCTACAGCATTCATGTCCCGACGCCGTCTGACCGCGCGGCTGGCGGTGGTTGCGCTCGCCCTGGCCGCACGGGCGCGGGCGCTCGAGACCGACCAGTTCGCCGCGTGGACCGTGCCGCTCGCCGACTCGGCCGAGGTCATCAACGCCAAGATCCAGATCGAGATCACCCACGCGCTCGAGGACCTGTCGCGACCCGGCACCGCCTCGCCATCGTGCGGGCAGGTCGCCGAAGAGGTGCGACGGCGGCTCGAGCTCGAGATCTTCCACCCGATCGAGCTGTGGGCGGTCCAGTCGCCGCTGGTCGACCAGGTCCCGCGCCCCGGGCCGGATGCCGCTGCCTTTCTCGACCACAGCATCTACCGCCGCCACGGTCCTTTCGACGCCGGCATGTGGATGCCGCTCTCGCCGACGATCGAGGTCGACGGGGTGCGCTTCGGCACCGACAAGCTGGCGCACTTCGCCTCCTCCGGGTGGAAGTACCGCAACGCGTACCGGCGCCGCATCGCGCGAGGGGAAAGCCCGGCCGAGGCGGAGCGCGGCGCGATCCACTGGGGGATCCTCGAGGAGCGCAGCATCAACGGCAGCCTCGCGAGCGGCATCTTCTCCCGTGCAGACCTCGAAGCCAACCACGCCGGAATGCTCTTCTACGTCGAGCTGTGCGATGGGAGCGACCCGATCCTCGCGCGCCGGGAGGGGAGCTGGCAGGTGCGGCGGCGTTTCGACATCCGCTCCGTCGTGACACCCGAGTGGGACGAGTCGTACCAGATGCCGATCTTCAGCCACTCGCGCTGGCGCAAGGTGTTACCCGAGGTGCAGCCTTGGTGCCGCGCTCTCGACGAGCCGGCGGTGAGGACGCGCTTGGCGGCGTACCGGGAACGCGACCGCGTGACGCCGAGCGAGCAGGCGGTGGCTGAGCTCGTGGCGAGCGGGAAGCTCCGCGATCCGGCTCAGTTCTCCCTCGCGACCGTATGCCACCAGCCCACGGGTCCCGACCCTCCCGCCAAGGCAGAGCCACCCGCCAGCAATCCGCATGAGTCGTCCGTGAACGATGCGATTGCCGCGACCATCGAGGCGCTCGAGGCGGATCGCGTGCGCCGCACGTTCGGCCTCGGGAGCGTCGCCCTCACCCACCCCCGCGGGCTCTCGGTCTCGGCGGGCATGCTCCTCGCCGCGGTGCCGCGTAGCCACGACTGCAGGTCGGTCTGCGATATCCACGGCCTAACCGCGCAAGTGTCGGTGGGGCCGTCCGGCGCCGGGGTTGGCTTCGGCTGGGCTCGCGCCATCGCCGAGACCAGCGGCAAGGGACGCTTCCTCGCCAACATCTACCTCGCGTACGGTGCCCGTGTTAGCGTCATGCGCACCTGGGGGGACGCGCCGCTCGCTCCGGCGGCCCAGACCCTGGCCGGCATCGAGGGCGCCTTCACGATTACACGGGTGAGCTTCACCCTCGGGCTCTTCGCCCCGGTGCTTGGGGCGGGCCCCAGGGGCAGTTGGATCATCAGCAGCGGTTTCGGCCTCGGGTTCTAGCCCGCATTTCTCACCGTGGTCCGTAGCGAAAGCGCCGAGAGTGCGCCAG
>JAZDGE010000442.1:0-3613 GCA_043807175.1 Acidobacteriota bacterium | reverse complement strand
CCGGTGAGCTCGAACAAGTCGATGATCGGCCACCCCATCGCGGCGGCGGGCGCGATCGAGTGCATCCTCACGCTGCTCGGTATGGAGCGCGCGGTGATGCTGCCAACGATCAATCACGAGGTCCCTGATCCTCGGTGCTTCCTCGACTATGTTCCGAACATAGCGCGCCACCAGCCTCATCGCGTGGCGCTGTCCAACTCGTTCGGATTTGGCGGCCACAACGCCTGCCTGTGCCTCGGCCGCTGGGACGCTTAGGACATGCGCTTTCTACTCTACGACAAGGTGTGCGAGCTGCAAAAAGGGAAGCTGATTCGCGGCGTCAAGACCCTTGCCCTGTCCGAGGAGTTCTTTCGCGGCCATTTCAGCCGTGCACCGCTAATGCCGGCGGTGATCCTCCTGGAGTCGATGGCGCAACTGCTGGGCTGGGGGATCATCCACGCCCACGACTTCGAGCTGTCGGCAATCGTCTCGGTCGTCACGGGATTTTCCGTGAGCCAGGCGCACTTACGGCCGGGGATGACGGCCGAGATCACGGCCGAGATCCTCTCGACCTCGGCCTCCGACTCGCTTGGCCGGGCCTTCATTGACGCTGGCGGCGCGCGAATCGCCAGCGCCAAGCGCATCATCTACACCCACTTTCGACCCGTCGACCGGGCCGCGCTGGAGCGGGCGTTTGCGTACTACGGCGGATATCAGGCGGCGGCTATGGGGCGAGAGCCGAAAACGGAAGAGAGGACATAAGAATGCGCTTCTTCCTCGTCGACAGGATCACGAGCTGCCCCCGCGGCGGCCCGATCGAGGGGGTGAAGAGCCTCGCGATGAGCGAAGACTTCCTCGAGTACCACTTTCCTGGCGACCCGGTGATGCCGGGGGTGCTGCTGCTGGAGTCGCTGGTCCAACTGGCAGGCTGGCTGGTCGCTCACTCCTCCGATTTCGCCGACTGGTTTCTCGTCGACCGCGTGGAGCGCTGCGCGTTCCATGGCTTCGTCCGGCCCGGCGACCGGGTGGAGCTCACCGTGACGCCGGCCGGCGGGGACGGCGGGCGGAGGGCGTTCTCGGGGACCGGGACCCTGGATGGGCGCAGGTGCCTGGCGGCGGAGTTCTCCGGCGAGCTGGTTCCCCTCGCCGAGCTGGAGGATCCGGAGGCGCAGCGGCGGCACTTCGCCGTGCTGACTCGCGAAAGGAGTCCAAAGAATTAGCAACGGCGTGGCGATCACCGGCATGGGCCTGATCACCCCGCTGGGACGGGGCGTGGCCGCCAACTGGGCCGAGGTGGCCACGGGCAGGACCGGCCTGCGGCTCGAGGCGGACGACGGCCGGCCGCTCTTCATGCGCTGCCTGGGCCGGGTCGTGGCGGCGGACCCGCCTGGCGACCTGCCGCCACGGCTCGCCAAGGAGGCCAAGTTCGTAAATCGCGGCGGGATTCTCGGCCTGATCGCGGCAGCCGAGGCGGTGGCGCAGGCAAACCTACCGGCGTCGGTCGCACCTGCCGACCGCGGGCTGGTTCTGGCCACCGGCGATCTCTCGCGGGTGGGCTACGAGTACTTCTACCCGGCGACCCGCCTGGCGACCGGCGGGACCTTTCGTACCCTCGACTGCGAGAAGCTCAACCGCGCCACGATGGACCTCGTCAGCCCATTCATTCTGCTTGAATCGCTGGCCAACAACCCCTACAGCCTCCTGACCGCGGCACTCGGCTTTATGGGTCCGGGCACGTGTCTGGCCGGCCATTCCCCGAGCGGCAGCCATGCCCTCGAGCTCGCGTTCCGGACGGTCCGTCACGGGCGGGCGCGGGCCGCGCTCGCGGTGGGCTGCGGCAGTTGGCTCGCGCCGATCCCGCTGTTGGAGCTGGCCGGGTTGGGCGTGCTTTCGAAATGCCGGCGCGGGGTGACGTCATACCGGCCGTTTGATCGCCAGCGCGACGGGTTCATCGCCGGCGAAGGCGGCGCGGCCTTGCTGCTCGAAGCGCCGGAGGAGGCGCGCCGGCGAGGCGCCCGGGTGCTCGCCATGGTCGAGGGCACGGGCAACCGGGCGGAGGTGGCCGGCGATCTGCGGGTGGGCGCCAAGGTCACGCTCGGGGCGATGAGGGCGGCGCTTGGGGAAGCGGGCGTGGCCGCGTCCGAGCTGGGCTTCCTCTGCCCGCATGGCAGCGGCACCCGGCGCGGCGATCGGGCGGAGCGCTCGTCGCTGGCTACCCTGCTCGGCGCCGCGGCTGCCGCAGTGCCGGTGTGCGCCCTCAAGCCCTTCACTGGCCACATGGGGGCGGCGAGCGACCTCGCCGAGGTGATCCTCGGGGTGATGGCGGCGGCTCACGGTGTTGTCCCCGCCACCCTCAACTTCTCGGCCGGCGACGCCGGTCGTGAGGCGTTGCGGATTGCGGCTCATCCCCAGCCCTGCCCTCGTCCGCGGTTCCTCTCCGCAAGCTATGGCGCCGCGGGGCAAGCCTCGGCGGTCGTCGTCGCAGCCGAGCTCGGCGAGAGGCGCGATGGCTAGGGAGGCTCCGCCTCAACCCGTCGAGAGGCTGCCGCTTGCCAGTCGCTTGGGGCGTTTGGCCGCTCGCTGCATGGTGTTGGCGGAGCCTCCGTCGACAGTCGACAGTCGACAGTTTCCCCCACACCCCACCCAGCAATCCCGCCCTCCCGTCCCCCACCCACTCACCGGGCGAAAGACCTGCTCTGTTCGTGGAGATTCTCAACGTGTAAGCGCTTCCAGAAGGCCACGACGGAAGGGGCGAGCGCTCGAGCTCGCCGAGTACGCACTCATCGGCGTCCTGCTCACCCTCACTCGCGCGCTCCCGGCGTGGCTGCTGTACGGCGTGGCGTACCCGATCGCGTGGCTGGTGTTCGCGGTGGCGGGCGGGCGGCGGCGGATCGCCATCGGCAATGTCCGGCATGCGCTTGGCGCCGCCGCGAGCAAGCGAAAGGCAGCGGCGATCGCGCGCGCCTCGTTTCGCTCGTTTGGGCTCGCCGTGATGCCGGAGATCGTCAAGCTGCGCCCGTTGCTCACCGCCCCAGACGCCCGCGAGCGCATCCTGCGCCGTTCCCCCGAGCTGGAGGGGATCTTCGCCCGGGCGCGCTCGCTCCACGAGCAAACCGGCGGATGCATCTTCGTCACCCCCCACTTCGGTAACTGGGAGCTGTTCCCCTACCTCGCGACGGCGTTCGGCATTCCGCTCGCGGTGGCGGTGCGGCCGCTCGACAATGGGCTGCTCGAGGAGCTGCTGGCACGCCACCGCCGCGGCACGGGGCAGCAGTTCGTCAGCCGGATCAACGCACTCGGCGCTTTGCGCCTGGCGCTCGTGCGGGGGAAGTCGGTTGGCCTCCTCCCGGATCAAAGCACGCGAAAGGGGCTGACCGTCGAGTTCTTCGGCCGGCCGGCCGCGACCACTCCGGTGCCCGCGTTGCTGGCGTTCGGGCTCGGGCGCCCGATCGTGGTGGTGGCCGCCTATCGGGTCGGAACGTTGCGTTTCGCCGGCCACCTCGGCGAGCCGATCTGGCCCGATGGCAACGGCGAGGAGCGGGCCGAGGTGCTGCGCCTGACGGCGGCGATGAACCAGGCAATGGAAGAGGTCATCCGCCGCCACCCGGAGCAGTACTTCTGGATGCACAACCGC
>JAZDGE010000441.1:0-3148 GCA_043807175.1 Acidobacteriota bacterium | reverse complement strand
GGCAGTCGATCCAGGCGATGAAGGCCGAGCGGTTGAGCTCGTGCGAGCCACAGCGGCTCTCCGGGCGGGATCGTGTCCACTGGCAGAAATCGCGGTCGAGCTGGGCGAACTCCTCGCCGAGCCAGAGCAGGCCCACCTCCTGCTCGAGGTCGGGATCGGCGAAACGCGTCCTCAGGTGGTCGAGCACCGCCTGGGCGCGCTGGCGCGAGAGCTCGCGGTTGTAGGCGGTCGAGCCCTCGGGCGAGGCGCGGGAGACGACGAGGAAGTACGAGGCTCCGCGCTGATCCGCGAAGGCCGAGTCGAGGAGCGATATGGCCGCGGCATCGAGCGCCGCGCCGTCCTGGTCGAACTGGATGATCGCCGCCCGCTCGGCGAGCGGCACGAAGAGGGCGTTGAAGTCGTGGCCCGACATCGCCGCCACCGAGCGGGCCTCGAGCGGCTGGCAGCCGCGGCCGCCGCCGCCCTTGAGCAGACCGCAGGAGGTCAGCACGCGGCGGAGGATCGCCTTCAGCTCGCCGGTGCAGTAGCCCTCATCGGACGCGCGGGCGACGGCGACGCCGGCGCTCGCTCCCGGCGCGCCCTGCAGCGCCGCACGCCGGCTGGCCGCGCCGTCCACCCAGGTGGCGACGACAAGCGAGACGACGGCCAGAAAAACAAACCCAAGGGCGAGGTGGATGCCTCTTCCTTTCATCGCGTCACCTCCCGCCCGTGCCCGCGAGCCTGCGGCTGAGCACATACTCGAGCCCGAGATCGGTGTCCTCGTCGCAGATCTTCTCGCCCCGCACATAGAGCTGGGGGGTGAGCACCGGCGCCGAGTTGGCGACCGCCCAGCGCAGCGACCGGTTGAGGCGGGAGCGCACCGCCGGGCTGCCGAGGCAGCTCGAAAGCCGCGGGAACTGGCGCACGATCGCTCGCCTGAGCCCATCGCCCCCGGCGCGGCCGAGCTCGCGCAGCTCCTCCTGGTGGTCGAACACCCAGCGAAGCACGACATCGACATCGGCGCCGGCGCACAGCACCGCCTCGCTGGCAAGACAGGCGCCAAGGTGGAGCGAGTCGTGCACCATCCAGTTGCACTCCTTGTCAAGTGGGAACAGCAAGGCCTCGAGCGCGAGCCGCTGGTCGAACCCGCCGGCCGCCAGGCGCAGGCTCATGTTCTTGCACGCCGGGCAGAGCGGGTCCAAAAGCTCGATCGCGGGGACGCCGGCGGGCGCGCTGGCGAGCTTGAGGCGCACGCCATACCTGTCCTCCGGGTGGAGCAGCTCGCCACAGGCGCCTGCCGGCGCCGCATAGGCCGGCTTGATGGTGAGGTAGAGCGCAAGCGGCACCACGACGAAGGCAACGCCCTCGGCAAAATACAGCGCCCACCGGCCCCAGGGCACTCCCGCTGCCGGTGGCGCGCCGGCCCGCGACACCGCCCGGCCGGCGACGAGCGCACTGGCGAGCACGCCCAGGGAGCTGACATAGATGCCGATGCACAGCTTGCAGATGGCGTGAAGGATGAACACCGAGACCGCGAGGTAGCCGACCGACGCCAGCACCGGCAGCAGGCTGGCGGCGATCACGAAGCGGACCTCGGTTGGGTCAACTGTCAGCCCGCGCGCCAGCAGGTCGACGGCGCGAAACAGCAGGAAGGCGAACACCGCCAGCGCTGGCAACGAGATCGGGATGCCGCCCCAGGTCGCGCTGCGCAGCACCGCCGAGTAGGGGCTCATGAGGATGGCATGGCAACCGCTCGAGCCGGTGGTGTCGGCCGCGCCCAGGCCGGGAATGTAGGAGCAGGTGATGGCATGCACCTGCCGGTCGAGGTGAGCGATGAAGTCGGCGGTCGAGATGCCGGCAAAGATGACGCCGGCGGTGGCGAAGACCGCCAACGCGATCCAGGGACCCTTTTGCGCTTGGCTCACGTCACCCACCCTCCTACAGCTTCACCAGCTCTTGCTGCAGCATGCGCTGGTGATCCTGTTCGGCCTCGCGCAACGCCTCGAAGAGCTCGCCGACCTCGGGGTTGGTCACGTACTCCAGGGCGCCGGAGTAGTACTCGTAGGCGTCCACCTCGGCCTGCAGCGCGATCTCCAGCGCCTGCCTGAGCGTCACCTCGGCCGCTCCCGATGGCGTCTGCGGCACCTCAACCGCCCAGGCGGCACGATTGGCGAGGTTGGAGGCCACGCCGGCAAAGAGGCGTTCGCGGACGGCGGCGATCTGCTTCGCGTGGAGCGCCTCCCACCCCGCCATGCGGGTGAAGAAGCGGGCTGCCTCCGGGTTGCCGCCACGCCCCATCATGCTGGCAATCTCCTCGTAGTACGCCTTGGCCTCGTTTTCGGCAAAGACCGCGAGGTCAAGCGCGTCCGCGCCCGCAAGCTTCGCGAAATCCATCGTCAAGCCCATGTGTTCCTCCGCCGCCAGGCAGGGCGCCTTGCCAGCACTGTTCCCTGCCGGCGGCACTTTGCCCGCTCCCAGGCCCCGCTGTCAACCGGAAGCGCTGCCACGGCCGGCCGGCGGCGGTCGTGTAGAATTCTCAGCCGGCGTGGGATGCTCCTTTGAGCTCCGCGCCATCAGAACGGGGTTGGTGCATGGCGATCCACATCCTGGGGATCTCGGCCTTCTATCACGACTCGGCCGCGTGCCTGCTGCGCGACGGCGAGATCGTGGCCGCCGCACAGGAGGAGCGCTTCACCCGCAAGAAGCACGACCACCGGTTTCCCAGCCATGCGGTGGCGTACTGCCTGAAAGAAGCCGGCATCGGCGCAGGCGAGCTCGATCACCTGGCGTTCTACGACAAGCCGTGGATCAAGTTCGAGCGCCTGCTCGAGACCTACCTGGCCTTTGCGCCTGCCGGAATCGCCTCGTTCTTGAAGGCGATGCCGCTGTGGCTCAAGCAGAAGCTGTGGATGGGCGAGCTCATCAAGAAGGAGATCGGCTTCGCGGGCGAGCTCATCTACTCCGAGCACCACCAGTCGCACGCCGCCTCGGCCTTCTTTCCCTCCCCCTTCGAGCGCGCCGCGATTCTCACCCTCGACGGGGTCGGGGAGTGGGCCACCGCGTCGTGGGGACAGGGCAGCGGCAACCGCATCGAGCTGAAGTACGAGCTGCACTTTCCCCACAGCCTCGGGCTCCTCTACACCGCCTTCACCTACTACACCGGCTTCAA
>JAZDGE010000440.1:0-11449 GCA_043807175.1 Acidobacteriota bacterium | reverse complement strand
CGCACTCCAAGACGCCCTACAGCCTGCGGCACCGCATGTCACCCACCGAGGCCCCCGGGGGGGGTGTGGAGTGCGCAAGCCATGCTTGCGCCTTGTTTTGCGCCAGCCATGCTGGCGCACTGCAACGCCGTCGCGGTTGGTGTCGGCCGGCCGGGGGGCGCGAGCATGGCTGCGACAACGGCAAACGGCCAAAGTCGACGCACGCGCTCCGCGCGTGCGGATGGTGCCGGGAGAGCACGCGCGGAGCGCGTGCCCCACGGGCCGTCGCGACAGATCGCGGCTGATGGGTTGGTACCGTCTGGCTCGGACCCCGGTCCCCGGTCCCCGGCCTCTTGGCTGGGAGGGTACAGGCCACTGGCCACTGACCACGTTTCTGCTCTACGTCCTCCAGCTCTGCAGGATCCGCATGTAGTTGGCGCGCTCGAGCGCCTGCGGGTTGGGGCAGCTCTGATGGCTCATGCTGCCGCGCATCTGCGAGAGCGAGTCGTACTCATGCTCCTCCAGCCAGCGCTCCATGCCCTCGCGGACGGTCTTGAGGTGCTCGGGGCCGTGGTGGAGCAGCGCGGAAACCATCTGCACGGCGCTTGCGCCAGCCATCACCGCCTTGATCGCGTCCTGCGCCGTGTGCGCGCCACCCGAGGCGCAAAGTCCCGCCTTGACGTGGCCGTAGATGATCGCCAGCCAGCGCAGGCGGAGCAGCAGGGTGGGGGAGTGGGAGAGCTGCAGGCGCGGCACCACCTCCAGCTCCTCGATGTTGATGTCCGGCTGGTAGAAACGGTTGAACAGCACCAGGCCGTCCGCCCCCGCCTCGTCGAGCTTGCGCGCGAGGTAGGCGAGGGAGGAGAAGTAGGGGGAGAGCTTGACCGCCACCGGGATCTTCACTGCCTCCTTGACGACCTTGACGGCGTTCAAGGTGCGCTGCTCGACCGTCTCGCTGGTCTCCCAGGCATTGGTGGCGAGGTAATAGACATTGAGCTCGAGGGCATCGGCGCCCGCCTGCTCGATCAGCTTGGCGTACTCCAGCCAGCCGGCGGCGGTGGTGCCGTTGAGCGAGGCGATCACCGGCACCGAGACCGCCTGCTTGATGCGGCGCAGGTGATCGAGGTAGTGCTCGGGGCCGAGCGCGTACTCCTCGGGCCGGGGAAAGTACGACAGCGCCTCAGCGAAGGCTTCCTCGTGCATCTCGACGGCGTAGAGATGGCCGAGCTGCTCGTGGGTGATCTGCTCCTCGAACAGCGAGCGCATGACAATCGCCGCCGCGCCGGCGTCCTCGAGGCGCTTGACCTGGTCGAGCTCGTCCACCAGGGGCGAGGCGCCGGGCCTGAGCGGGTGCGGCAGCTTGAAACCAAGGTACGTGGTTGAAAGGTCCATGGTCTCCCCCTTTATCCCTTCTTGGGGGGCCGGTCGCCCCCCGCACATCCTCCGCGACCTCGCCCCCCAAACCCCCGTCGCGGCGCCGGCGAAGCCGGACGCCGCTCCCCTCTCGCCTCCTTCACCCCCGCGGAAACTCGATTGAAGCGAAACACGTGCTTGCCTCCAACGACGGCTAGTCGGTCTTCTTCTCGCCGCCCTCGGCTGGTTCGTCGGCGGCTACTGGCGCGGCCACCGGCATTGCCAGCTTGGCGAGGTGCTCGTAGGCGATGAAGCGGTTGTTGACCTCGCGCTGGGCCCGCTCGAGCAGCATCTTGAACCGCTTGGGATCCTGCTGCTCGACCATGCGGAAGCGGGTCTCGTTGCGGACGTACGTCTCGAGCGGCACCTTGGCGGGCGCGGAGTCGATCTTGAGCGGGCTCTCTCCGAGGGCCATGCGGCGCGGATCCCAGCGATAGAGCGGCCAGGAGCCGGTGTCCACCGCCAGCTTCTGCTGCTCGCAGCCGAAGGCGAGGTCGTAGCCGTGGGCGATGCAGTGGGAGTAGGCGATGATGATCGAGGTGCCGGGGTAGGAATCGGCTTCCTGGAAGGCCCGCACGGTCTGGGTGTCCTTGGCGCCGAAGGCGACATGCGCCACGTACACATTGCCGTAAGTCATCGCGATCATGCCCAGGTGCTTCTTGGGGATCGCCTTGCCGGCCATCGCGAACTTGGCCGCCGCGATCATTGGGGTGGCCTTCGACTGCTGGCCGCCGGTGTTCGAGTAAACCTCGGTGTCGAGGACCAGGATGTTGACGTCGCGACCCTGGGCGAGCACGTGATCGAGGCCGCCAAAGCCAATGTCATAGGCCCAGCCGTCGCCGCCCACCGCCCACACGCTCTTCCTCACGAGGCAATCGGCGACCAGCTCGAGCCGCCGCGCCGCGGGTGAGCCGATGCCTGCGCGCCTGCTGCGCACCGCCGCGATGCGCTGGCGTTGCGCCGCCACTCCCGTCTCGCTCGTCTGATCGGCCTCGATGATCTCGGCGATGAGGCCCTCGCCGAGCTGTGAGCCAAGCTGGCGGAGCAGGTGTTGCGCGAGGTCCTGGTGCTTGTCGACCGAGAGCCGCATGCCGAAGGCGAACTCCGCGGTGTCCTCAAACAGCGAGTTGTTCCAGGCCGGGCCGCGGCCGTCGCGGTTGACGGCGTAGGGGGTCGTGGGCAGGGTGCCGCAGTAGATCGAGGAGCAGCCGGTGGCGTTGCCGATCAGCGCGCGATCGCCACAGAGCTGGGTGAGCAGCTTGACGTAAGGCGTCTCGCCGCAGCCGGCGCAGGCGCCCGAGTACTCGAACAGCGGCTGGAGGAACTGCGAGCCCTTGACGTCGATCTTGACCGTCGCCCGATCGACCTCCGGGATGTCGAGGAAGAACTTGTAGTTGTCGCGTTCTGGGACGCGCAGCGGCATCTGCGGCGCCATGTCGATCGCCTTGTGCTTGGGGTTGGACTTGTCCTTCGCCGGGCAGACCACCACGCACAGCGTGCAGCCGGTGCAGTCCTCCGGCGCGACCTGGATCGTGTACTTCCATCCCTTGTAGTCGGCCGCCTTGAAGTCAGTCGACTTGAAAGTCTCCGGTGCGCCGCCAAGCTGCTCGGGCGGGTAGACCTTGGCACGGATGGCGGCGTGCGGGCAGACCATCGCGCACTTGTTACACTGGATGCAGATCGCCGGATCCCACACCGGGATCTCGAGAGCGATGTTGCGCTTCTCCCACTGGGTGGTGGCAATTGGCCAGCACCCGTCCACCGGGAAGGCCGAGACCGGAAGGAGGTCGCCCTTGTTGGCCATCATCACGGCGGTGACGCGCTTGACGAAATCCGGCGCCTGCTCGGAGACGGTCGGCGGCAAGCCGCGCGTCGCTGTGACCGCGGCTGGCACCGCAACCTGGTGGAGATTGGCGAGCGTGGTGTCGACCGCGGCAAAGTTCTTCCTTACGATCTCCTCGCCCTTCTTGCCGTAGGTCTTCTGAATCGCCTTTTTGATCTGGGCGATCGCCTCGTCACGCGGCAAAACCCCCGAGATGGCGAAGAAGCAGGTCTGCATGATGGTGTTGATGCGCACCCCCATGCCTGTTTCCTTGCCCACCTTGTAGGCGTCGATCACGAAGAAACGTACCTTCTTCTCGATCAGTTGCTGTTGCATCTCGCGCGGGAGCTGGTCGAACACCTCGCCGGGGCCGAACGGCGCATTGAGCAGGAAGGTGCCGCCCGGCGCCACGTTTTCGAGCATGTCGTACTTGTCGGTGAAGCCGTACTGATGGCAGGCAATGAAGTTGGCGCGCCTGATCAGATAGTGCGATTGGATCGGCCGCGGGCCGAAGCGCAGGTGGGAGATGGTGATCGCGCCCGCCTTCTTCGAGTCATAGACGAAATAGCCCTGGCCCCAGTTGTTGGTCTCCTCGGCGATGATCTTGATCGAGTTCTTGTTGGCCCCCACGGTGCCGTCGGCGCCGAGGCCGAAGAACACCGACCGCACGACGTCCTCAGGCTCGATGTCGAAGTCCGCGTCCATCGGCAGCGAGGTGTGGGTGACGTCGTCCACGATGCCGACCGTGAAGTGATTGCGCGGGCGCTCGGCAGCGAGGTTGTCGAAAACCGCCTTGATCATCGCCGGTGTGAACTCCTTCGAGGAGAGGCCGTAACGCCCACCGACCACCTTGGGGCAGGTTGCAAAGGGCGAGTGACCCTCGTCATGCGCCTCGCGCAGGGCGGTGATCACGTCGAGATAGAGCGGATCGCCGATCGCGCCCGGCTCCTTGGTGCGGTCCATCACCGCGATCGCCTGGCAGGTGGCCGGCAGCGCCTTGACGAAGTCCTTGAGCGAAAACGGCCGATAGAGGTGGATCGTGAGCAGGCCGACCTTCTCGCCGCGCGCGAGCGCCCAGGTCACGTACTCCTGGGCGGTATCGGCGGCCGAGCCCATGAGGATGACCACGCGCTCCGCCTCGGGGTGGCCGAAATACTCGAACAGGCGGTACTGCCGTCCGGTCAGCCGGGCGAAGGCATCCATCGTCTCCTGCATGATGCCCGGGCAGGCGTCGTAGAAGCTGTTGCAGGCCTCGCGCGCCTGGAAGAAGGCATCGGGGTTTTGCGCCGTGCCGCGCAGGTTTGGGTGGTCAGGAGTCATGGCACGCCCGCGGTGCCCGGCCACCAGCTCATCGGTGATCATGACGCGCAGGTCGTCGTCGGTGAGCTCCTCGATCTTGTCGACCTCGTGCGAGGTGCGGAAGCCGTCGAAGAAGTGGAGCACCGGCACGCGCGAGCGCAGGGTGGCGGCCTGGCCGATGAGGGCGAAGTCATGTGCCTGTTGCACCGAGCCCGAGGCGAGCAGGGCAAAGCCGGTCTGGCGGCAGGCCATGACGTCGGAGTGGTCACCAAAGATCGACAGGGCGTGGGTGGCGACCGTACGGGCCGACACGTGCATGCAGTAGGAAGTAAGCTCGCCGGCGATCTTGTACATGCTCGGGATCATCAGGAGCAGGCCCTGGGAGGCTGTGAAGGTGGTAGTCAGCGAGCCGGCCTGAAGGGCGCCGTGCACGGCGCCGGCGGCGCCCGCCTCGGATTGCATCTCCGCCACCTGTGGGATCACTCCCCAGATGTTCTTCTTGCCGAACGCCGACCACTCGTCGGCCCACTCGCCCATGTTGGACGATGGCGTGATGGGGTAGATTGCGATCACCTCATTGGTGCGGTGGGCAACCGACGCAGTCGCCTCGTTGCCATCCAGGGTGATCATCCGTCGCTCCGGCATAGATTCCTCCTTCGAACGCGCGCTCCTCGGCCGCTTGCGGCTGCCGGGGGGCGTTGTTGTCGTGGAAACGGTCCAAGTCGCGAAACGTGAACCGTTTCACAAGACAGTCTAGGCGAGGCGGCGAGGGTTGGCAAGCGCCAGGGGCAGCGCGATTCCGCCGGCCAGCCTGGGAGCGCGAGCATGGCTCGCGCCAGAGGCAGGGCGGCAGCATGGCTGCCGCACTCCAAGATGCGCCGCAGCCCCGACACATTCCGATAAGAGGTGCCTGAATCTCGCCCCGCGGCGCTCGCAACGCCACCGCACTCGATTTCTCCGACAGGCCCCTCGGGCCTGGCCACCGATCGCAAGCCGTTTGCGTTTTGAGGGGGTCACCCAGGGGCGGCCCAGGTCACGGCACCAACGGGTTGTGGGTGCGTAGCCCACCGAACCGGCTGAAGTCGCGATCCGCCGTCCACAGCGACTCGACGCCGTGATGGAGGCAGAGCGCCGCGATGCGGGCATCGTGGACCTGTGCGCCGGCGATGCGGCCGCTCTCGATGGCAGGCTTGAGCGTCTTCCAGAAGTCGACCCCCTCGGCAAGAAGGACCAGCGTCGGACACTCGAGCCAGGCCTCGACCTGATCGAGCGCCCGAGGCAGCGGTGTGGGCGGCGCAAAGATGCGCGGGTGGGTGACGATAGCGAGGAACTCGCAAATGCACGGCCAGGGGATTGCCCACGCGGCGCGGCCTTCCGCAAGCTGCGCGAGGCACCGGTAGGCCGCCTCCTGCCACGGCGAGTCCTCGCGGTGGGCATAGACGAGCAGGTTGGTGTCGACGGCGATCACGCACCCCGCCCCTCGTAGGCGAGAGCACGGATCTTCTCCCACCCCCACTCGGCGGCGTCCGGCTGCAAGCCCTGGCCGCCGAAGCTGGCCCGCCTGAGGTGGAACTCGGCCAGCCGGCCGCGCTCATCGATCAGCCGCCGCAGCCCCTCCTCGATCAGCGCCCTGAGTGTCACGCCCGCCTCGTCGGCGAGCCCTCGCGCCGCGGCGAGCAGCGGATCGGGAATCTCGACAGTCGTCTTCATATGGCTAACTATATTACCCAAGCCATCAGGATGCAAGATCTGTTCCCGGGGCCGGCTCAGAACGAGAGCCGGAGACCGGCGCGGAGCAGGCGCGGCGTCTGATACCGCGTCGGCGTCTTCCAGAACGGGCTCGGGACCGTGTACGGGTGGTCCAGATCGTCGGTCTCCATGGTGTACTTGTTGTCGTCCACGTCCACCGCCTGGTTCTGATTGGTGACGTTGAACACGTCGAGGATGAGCGCGGCCGCCAGCCCCTTCGGCAGCGAAAGCCGCTGTTCGAGGTGCAGATCCCACCGCCAGGTGGCCGGCGTCCGGCCAGCGCTTCCTCGCTCGCCGAGGAATACGAACGAGTCGCCGAAGCCGTAGCTCGGGTCCCAGGCGAGGGCGCTGATCGGCCGGCCCGACTGCGCGGCAAAGATCGATCCGACCGTCAGCCCGAAGTCGAAAACATAGGAGCCGTAAAGCTTCAGACGATGCGGGCGGTCGTCGTAGAGGCGGCCGCTCGCCACGTACTCGGCGAAGTCGAACTGCAGCGACATGTTGGCCGCCACCTGCGGGTAGTTGGGGACGAAATACCCCTCGTAGTTGCCGCGCAGCGTGCTGTACACGTAGGATGCCTCGAGCTGGAGGCGGCCGGCAAGCGCCCGCCGCAAGGTCAGCTCGAGCCCCTTGTAGGTTCTGGTCGCCTCGGGGAAGACCGCGGCCAGAGGCCGTGCCCGGGCCGGCCGAGCAGCCACAGGAAGCCGCCCTCCTGCGGCACCTGCATGTCCTCGATGACCCGCTTGACCTGGCGATGGACGCCCTTGATGCCGGCGGTCCAGTTGGCCGCCAACGTCCACTCGTAGCCGAGCACGATCTCGTCGAGGTACTGCGGCTCGAGGCCGGGCTGGATGCGCACCGGGTTGGCCTGGTTGTCCCACTCGAAGAGCACCGTGCGAGGCGGATCATCGCTGGTGAACGGCCGGCCGTCGGTACCATAGGGATAGTCGTAGCTCCCCATCGTCCCGTAGCCGAAGACGGTGAGGTTGATGTACGCCGGCATCGACTCGTAGCAGCGCGCGAACGACGCGAACAGCTTCGATCTTCCCTCGCCCAGGACGTCGTAGACGATCCCCAGGCGCGGCGACCAGCCGTTGCCGGGGTCCGAGAAGCGCCCGAGCTTCAGGAACCGCGTTCTAGCTATGCCGTACAGCTCTTGCTGGTCGAAGCGCAGGCCGGCGTTGACCGAGAGGCGGGCCGTCGGCTGCCACGAGTCCTGGACGAAGAACGACGTGTTGACTGTCTTCGAATCACCGATCGTCTCCAGTCGCGAGAGCAGGCACGACTCGTCATAGAAGACCCGCCACTCGTAGCCTGGATAGTTCTCGAACGAGCTGCCAGTGATGCGCTCCAAGCCGAGACCGGCCTTGAGCTGGTGGCTACCGAGGAAGTAGGTCGCCCTGGCCTCCGCCGACGTGCGGACGGTCTCGTACGAGAGCCAGAACCACGGCGCACCGTCCTCGTAGCCGCCAGTGTGCAGCGGGTTGGAATCGCCGTGCGCGGCCGGGTCGGCCCAGTAGTAGACGAGGTGGGGCGTGGTGGTGGCATCGGCGAGCAGCGGGTCCATGTGCATCGTCTGATCGTGTCTCCCGGCGGTCGCATCGAGGAGTAGCCGATCGGAAAGGGTGACGCCGGTGTACTTCAGCACTGCATTTTGCCCGCCGCGCTCGTCCGCGTACTGGTACGAGGCGGGCGAGCCGTTCCCGACCGACTGCGACCACGGGCCCTCGAAGCGCTTGGGGTCGCCGAACAGGCTGAGCACCAGGCGGCGCGCGGGGGCGAGCGTCCAGGTCAGCTTGGCGGCGTAGTGGTCGGTGCGTTGACGCCCCTTCAGTTGCTGGCCGAGGTAGCCCTTCGACCTCGACTCCTCGATGGCCGGGTTGTAGGCGAGGAAGAACCACAGCGTGTCCTTCCGCAGGGCGCCGCCGAGGTCGGCGCCGTAGTCGGCGTATTGCTTGCCGATCCAGTCGATCTCGTTGCCCCGCGACGCCTTCCAGCGTCCGCCGCCGTTCATGCCGTAGCTATTGAAGAAGACGTAGGCACTGCCGGAGAGCTCGTTGCCGCCGGACCTGGTGATGACGTTGATGATGCCTCCGGTGGAACGGCCGTACTCGGCCTGGTAGCCGCCGGAGAGGACCTCGATCTCGTCGATGAAGGAAAAGGTGAGCTGGGTCCCGTTGTTGCCCCAGACCGGCTCGGTGGTGGCCATGCCGTCCACGATGTAGGAGCTCTCGGATACCGAGGAGCCGAGGAAGCTGGGGGTGTCCTTGAGCCGGTCCGGATCGTACTCGGCGAGGTCGAGCGTGACGCCGGGGACGAGGGCGGCGATCGTCTGGTAGGCGCGGCCGACCGGCAGCGCGGCAAACACCTTGGCCGCGAGGTTGCCACCGATCGTCGTCGAGGCGGTGTCGAGGAGCGGCCGGGCGGCGGTGACGGCGACCTCCTCGGCGAACCTCGGGAGCGCGAGGCGCACTGGCTCGACAGTCGTGGTCCTGCCGAGCCGCACCGGAACGGCCGAGACGGCGCGCTCGCCGAACCCCGGCGCCCGCACGGTCAGGGCGTAGTCGCCCGGCGGCAGCAGGAGAAGGAGGAACTCGCCGTGCTCATCGGTGGTCACGGTCATCGTGCCCATCAGCTTGTCGGAGGCGGCCTCCACCAGCGCGCCGGGCAGCGGCGCGCCATCGGCGGTGAGCACGGTGCCGGCGATCTCGCCGGTCGTGACGTCCGCCACCGCGGGCGCGAGCCCGCCGAGACCGCACAGTACGGCGCCCCCCAGGAGCACCACCGCGAGAGCAACCCGAATGCTGGACACGTGTGCCTCCCTCCTCGCGCGCGGCGGCACAGGGCCGCGGCACCACGCGCGCCTAGGTTTCAGCCGGCTGCTCGCTTTCGAGCAGCGCGCGCGCCTCGGCCAGCGGTTTCTCCAGGTACGCCGGCAGCTCGCCGCGGGCGTGGGCCTGGTCGAGGATGGTGAGCAGCGCCCTTGACTGCTGCCGCGAGCGCTCGAGGATCCCCTCAAAGCGCCGGTCGGACCGGAGCGAGGCCAGGTCCGCGCTGAGCCGGAGCCAGTCGTAGGGGGGGACGATGCCGCCCTCGATGCAGCGCTGCAGGATGGTGAGTGCCGCCTCGGTGTCGCGGTGGCGCGCAAGCATCGGCACGGCCCCGGCCCACGCGTACTCGAGCTCGAGCCCCGAGACCTCGGCGGCCTCGACACGGCCGAGGGTTGCCCGCAGTGCCGCGTGCGCCGCCTGGCGATTGCCGCGCTCGAGGGCCAGCGCGAGGTGTGCCAGGAGAGAGGAGCTTTGGAGCGGCCCGTTTTCGGTGGTGACTGCTTGTGCACGAGCGAGCGACGCCTCGGCCTCGCTCAGCCGGCGCAGGTCGATCAAGGTGAAAACGCGGTCGAGCAGCCCGTAGGCGAACCCTGGCTCGATCCGCAATACCTGCTCGGTAATTGGCAGCGCCTCACCAGGGCGTCCGAGGATGCGAAGAACCGACGCGAGGTTGATGGCGGGGTAGAGGTAGAGAGGATCGAGCCGGCACGACTCGCGCCAGGGTTCCAGCGCGAGCGCCAGCGCGCAGTACAAGAGCCCGGAACCCAGGGTAAGGTGCACCATCGGGTCGGCGCCCCCGAAGGTCGTGGCCTTGAGGGCGCACGCGAGCGTCTCTGAGTTGCTCGGCCGCGGCCTCTGGTACTCGGCGAAGGCCAGCGCCACCCAGGCGCGGCTGCAGCGCGGGTCGACGTGCAGGGCACGTCGCGTCCAACTCTCGATCGGTGGCAGGGTCTCGGCGGCGCTGGCGCCGCCCTCGAACTTGAACACGAAGAGCAGGGCGATCTCGGCCGCAGCGTCCGCGAGTGATGGGTCGTGCTCGAGCGCGCGCGTAAACGCCGCGTACGCGAGATCGAAGTCGGGCTGTTGGTGGAGGTTGTTGTACCGGTTGGAGAAGTACTTGCCTTCGCGGAAGGCGAGCTCGGCGGCGGAGGTGGCGGCGAGGCCGGCTGCCGCGGCGATCGGCGAGGCCACCGGCCTGACCGCCTCCCGAATCCCGTCGGCGGCCTGCCGCGCCAGCTCGTTGTAGTCTTCGCGGACGCCCTCGTACTGCTTGCCCCACAGGACCCTACGGCTGGCCGCGTCGACGAGCTGAACGTTTAGGGCGAAACTGGCTGGAGTCGCGTTGACCGAGGTGACGATGAACGAGGCGACCTGATACGCCTCGGCGATCCTCGCGAGATCGCCTCCGACTTTGTCGACCTCGAGACTCGTCGGTGGAACCTTGGTCTCCAGCCCGTCGATCCGGCCCAGCAGGGTCGAAATCGTCTGCGGCACCGCATCGGTGAGGTACGCCACCTCGGGCGCGCCGAACACCTTGCACGGCAGCGCCAGCACGCTCGGCGTGCCGCCGCCGCCGGCCGGCAGGGCCGGTCTTCTGCCTGGTCGCAGCAGCGCGACCGTGGCGACCGCGCCCACGAGCACGGCCGCTCCGGCGATGAGCAGCGCCGGCCTTCCCAGCGACCTTGTCGGCCGAGTCCGCTCGACCGCGCCCGCGCCACTCGGGGCGCTCGGGTGGCCGCGCAGGTGGCGCAGATCGACCCAGAGGTCCGCCGCCGACTGGTAGCGCTCCTCGCGGTCCTTCTCGAGCAGCTTGCGGACGATGTCGGCGAGCTTCTCGGGGACCGCGTCGTTAAAGCGGGCGAGCGGCGGGGGATCGCGATGGACCACCGCGTCCAGCGTCTCCTGAACCGTGGTGCCGACGAACGGCAGCCGTCCGGCGAGCAGCTCGTAGAGCACGACCCCGAACGAGAACAGATCGCTGCGGTGATCGACCGGTGACCCGAGCGCCTGCTCGGGCGACATGTACGCCGCCGTGCCGAGCACCTGCCCCGCGTGCGTCCAGCCCGTCTCGCCGGCAGCCAGCGTCTCGGCCTCGTGGTCGGCCGGCAGGAGCCGCTTGGCGAGGCCGAAGTCCAGCACCTTGGCCTGCTTCTTGGGGGTCAGAAGGATGTTGGCACTCTTGAGATCGCGGTGGACGATCCCCTTGCCGTGCGCCTCGCGGAGCGCATCCGCGACTTGGATGGCGAGGTCGAGCAGCTCCTCGACGCCCAGCGGCCCGGCGGCGAGACGCTGGTGCAGCGTCTGCTACCCCGACGTACTCCATGCAGATGAAGCTCTGCCCGTCCGCCTCGCCGAT
>JAZDGE010000439.1:0-6249 GCA_043807175.1 Acidobacteriota bacterium | reverse complement strand
GGGCAACCGCGCGTCGTCGAGACCCGAGCCGTGCCGGTGTTGCCGATGACCGTCGAGGAGGCGGCGTTGCAGCTCGAGGGATCGAGCGAGGATTTCATCGTCTTCCGCGAGGCCTCAAGCGACCGCCTCAACGTGCTCTATCGCCGCCGCGACCATACCTACGGCCTCGTGACTCCCGAGTTCTAGCTCCGAGCCACCCCACCGGAGGACCGTGAAGCTCAGCCATCTCCTGCGACCCGAGCACGTGTTTCTCGACCTCCCGGCCGAGACCCGCGAGGATGTTCTCCGCCATGTTGCCGAGCAGCTTGCCGAGGCCGGTCTGGTCCGCAACGCCGACGCTTTGGTCGAGCTGCTGCTCGATCGCGAGCGGCTCGGCGCCACCGTCGTCGGCGAGGAGACCGCGATACCACACTGCAAGGTGCCGGGGCTGCGCACTCTGGTGGCCGCGTTTGTCCGCACCCGCCGACCGGTCAGCTTCGGCGCGACCGAGAACGAGAAGGTTCGTCTGTTCTTCTTCGTCCTCTCGCCTCGCGAGCAGCCGGCCGCCCATCTTCAAGTGCTTGCCAACATCGCCCGCCTGCTTCGCAACGCGGCGGCGCGCCGGCACCTCCTCGAGGCGCAGGATGGCGACGAGCTGTTGGCTGCGCTGACGAGGCTCGAGGCGACGCCGTGAGCACCAGGCGTGAGTCGGTGGCCGTCTCCGAGCTGCTCGAGCAGAAGCGGGTGAGAGCACTCTCGTGGAAGCTTGCCGCCGGCGAGCGCGGCTGCTCGCGGCCGATTACTAACCCTCGATTGCAGAAGCCGGGCCTGGCCCTGGCCGGCCACCTCGCCTATGTCAAGCCGGGGCGGGTGCAGGTGATCGGCGCGAGCGAGAGTGAGTTCCTCATCACTCAGCCGCGAGAGCTGATCGCGGCCCGCGTCGCTGCGCTGGTCGAGCTCGAGCCGCCACTGATCGTGGTGACGAAGGGAATGGGGGAGACCGCCGAGCTTTTCTCCGCTCCCTGTGAGCGCGTCGGCGTTGCCCTGGTGGTCTGCGAGGCAACCACCTCGACCGTGATCGAGGCCTTCTCGGCGACGCTGGAGCTTCTCCTCGCCCCGCGCGAGATACGCCATGGCGACCTCCTCGACATCTTCGCCATCGGCGTGCTGCTCCTTGGGGACTCCGGCTCGGGCAAGAGCGAGTGCGCCCTCGAGCTGGTTCACCGCGGCCACCGGCTGGTAGCCGACGATGTCGTCGAGATCTTCAGGCTGCGCAACGAGGAGCTCGTTGGCCAGGCGCCTGAGGAGGTGCGTGGTCTGATGGAGGTGCGCGGTCTCGGGCTGATCTCGATCGAGCAGCTTTTTGGCGTGGTAGCGGTGCGCGACAACAAGCCCATCGATTTGCTCGTCAAGCTCGTGCCCGAGCACAGCCTTCACCTGGAGCGGCTCGGCCTGGTCGAGAGCACCGAGGAGATCCTCGGCGTGCGGCGGCCGATGCTCACCGTTCCGGTGGCGCCTGGACGCAGCCTCGCCCTGCTGATCGAGTGCGCCGCTCGCAAGTACCTGCTCAGCCAGCGGGGCGTTCCCGATGCGGCGCGCGAGTTTCTGCTCCGTCACGATCGCCGACTGGAGCAGCGGTGAAGGGGCCGCTGCCGCGCGCCGTCGTCGTCACCGGCCTCTCGGGCGCCGGCAAGAGCGTGATGACACGCTGCTTCGAGGACCTCGGCTACCGCTGCGTGGACAATCTCCCGCTGGCGCTGATCGAGCCGCTGTTCGAGCACATCTGGCAGGCCGAGGGGCCGCCCTGGGTGGTGGTCGTTGATGTGCGGGCACAGGGCTTCGCCGTGACCTTTCCGGGCCTGCTCTCGCGCCTGCGCGAGCGCTGGGCGGAGCTGCGCATCGTCTTCGTCGAGGCGAGCACGGCCGCGATCGTGCGCCGTTTCTCCGAGACCAGGCGGCCTCACCCCTACCGGCACCTCCCGATCGAGGACGCGGTCCGCCAGGAACGCCAGGAGCTCGAGCCCCTGCGAGTCCTGGCGGATGAGATCCTTGACACTTCTGACCTGACGCCACACGAGCTGCGCGCCGAGGTGGCATCCCGTTTCGGCACCACCGACCTCGCCCTCCCCATGGTGGTACGAGTCGAGAGCTTCGGCTTTCGCTATGGCCTGCCACCTGAAGCCAATCTAGTCTTCGATGTTCGCTACCTGCCCAACCCCCACTTCGTGACCGAGCTGCGGCCGCTGCCCGGCGACCACCCCGAGGTCCGGGCCTGGCTGGAGCAAAAGCCCGAGGTGGGGGAGAGCTTTGCCCGCTTTCGCGACCTCTGCGACACCCTGCTCCCCGCCTATCGCCGCGAGCAGAAGAGCTACCTCGTGATCGCCTTTGGCTGTACCGGCGGCCGGCATCGCTCGGTCTACTTCGCCGAGCGCCTCGCCACCCACCTGCGGACGCAGCACTGGGTGGTCTCCGCCAGCCATCGCGACCGCGACCGCGAAGGATGAGGAGAGGCAGGTCCAACTCCAAGTCCAGGTCTAGGTCCAAGTCGGGAGGAGACTCCCACCAAAAAGCGGCAGAGAGGGAGATCCTTGTCCTCGGGGTTGCGGGATGGGGGCGGGCCTGGAATAATCCCCGGCATGGTTGGCATCCTGGTGATTTCGCACGGTCGGCTGGCGACCGAGCTGTTGGCCGCAGCGAGGACGATCGAACCGACGCTGGCCGAGCAGTCGCAAGCCATCACGCTCGACTGGAACGTCGACCCGGAAAAGGCGCGCGGAGAGATCGCCATCGCGCTACGCGAGCTCGACACCGGCGACGGCGTCGTGGTGCTTACCGACATGTTTGGCGGCACCCCGACCAATCTCTCGCTCGGATTCCTCGATCCGGCCCGCTCCGAGGTCATCACCGGCGTCAACCTGCCGATGCTGATCAAGCTCGCCGGCGCGCGCCGGGTGAACGGCCAGAGCCTCCGGCAGCTCGCCCGGGTGGTGGCCGAAAAGGGCCAGAAGTCGATCTATGTGGTGAGCGAGATCCTCGAGCGCAGGCCAGGGGTTCGAACCCATGACCCAGCGCATAGTTGAGCTCGTGAACCGGCTCGGGCTGCACGCCCGAGCCGCTGCCAAGCTCGTCCATGTCTCCTGCCGTTTCTCCTCCGAGGTGCTGGTCCGCCACGAGGACGAGGAGGTGAACGGCAAGTCGATCCTGGGTCTCCTGTTGCTGGCCGCGCCCTGCGGCTCGCGCTTGACGATCACGGCAAATGGCGGGGACGAAACCGAGGCGCTGGATGCGCTCGAGGAGCTGATAGGCGGACGCTTCGGAGAAGATGAGTGAGCGACTCCCGGACGCTGGTCGGGCTCGGCGTCTCACCGGGCATTGCTATCGGCAAGCCGCTGGTGGTCGAGAACCGGCCGCTGCCGGTGATGCGAATTCCGCTCTCCCCGGGACAGCTCGACGAGGAGGTGGCGCGGCTGCGCCAGGCAGCCCGGCGAGCCGCGGCGCACATGGACGCACTGGCGCAGGAAGCCGCCGAGCGGGTCGGCCGCGAGCACGCCGCGATTTTCGAGGCTCACCGGCTGATGATCGAGGACCCCACGCTGCTAGGCGAGATCGAGGAGACGATTCGGCGCGAGCGAGCGAACGCCGAGTGGGCGCTCGAGCAGGTCACCCACAAGCTCGTGCGCCGCTTCGACCAGCTTGCCGATGTCTACCTGCGCGAGCGCAGGAGTGACCTGCTCGACGTCGCCGCCGAGCTCCAGCGCGCGCTGCAGGGTCGGGCCAACCCGGCGCTCGCTCGCGCCGGCGACACCGTGCTCATCGCTGACGAGATTCCCCCTTCGCAGGCGATCCAGCTCGCCGAGGGCGCGGTTTCCGGCTTCGCCTCCGAGACCGGCGGGACGACTTCTCACACGACGATCATTGCCAAGTCGCTCGGCATCCCGGCGGTGGTCGGCGTGGGCGGGCTGGTGGCGGCGGTGGCGCGGGCGCAACTGGTGATCATCGACGGTTTCGAGGGCCATGTCATCGTCGACCCGGATCCCGCTCTCGTCCAGGTCTATCGGCTGCGGATACAGGAGCATCGGCGCCGGCAAGACGAGCTGATGCACCTCGTTCACCTGCCCGCCGTGACCCAGGACGGCCGCCAGGTTCGCTTGCTCGCCAATGTCGATCTCGTCCACGAGATCGCCGCGGCCAAGGCCGGTGGCGCCGAGGGGATCGGCCTGTACCGCAGCGAGTTTCTCTTCCTTAAGGCGAGCCCCGAGATGCCTGGCGAGCAGGAGCACTTCGAGGTCTACTCCAGGCTTCTCGCCGCCTTCCCTGACGGGCCGGTCACGGTTCGAACCTTCGACCTCGGCGGCAAGAAGCTCGCCCGTGAGCTCCTGGGCAGCCCCGAGGCCAACCCGGTCCTGGGCCTGCGCGGCGTGCGCCTCTGCTTGCAGAGACCGGAATTCTTCCACACCCAGCTCCGCGCCCTCCTGCGCGCCGCCGCGACCGGGGGAAACCACCTGCGAATCATGATCCCGCTTGTCAGCAGCGTCGAGGAGGTCAAGACAGTGAGGGTCCTGCTCGCCAGGGTCGCTGGCGAGCTGAGGGCGGAGGGATGCGCGGTTCCGGAGCGGGTAGCGGTCGGTGCGATGATCGAGGTGCCCGCCGCGGCGCTCATCGCCGAGCATGTCGCCCGCGTCGTCGACTTCTTTTCGATTGGGACCAACGACCTCACCCAGTACACGCTTGCTGTGGATCGCGCCAACGAGCAGGTAGCGGAGCTCTATCGGCCATTCCACCCCGCCGTGCTCCGGCTCATCGAACGCGTCATCGCGGCGGGCCGGCGAGCCGGAATTCCGGTCTCGCTCTGTGGCGAGATGGCGGCCGACCCGCTCGCGGTGCCGATTCTCGTCGGCCTCGGGCTGGAGGAGTTCTCGATGCACCCGCCAGCCCTGCCGGTGGTTCGTAACCTGGTTCGTGCCATCTCGTTTCGCGAGGCCAGACGGATCGCGCAGCACGCCCTCTCACTGCCGACCGCGAGCGAGGTCGAGGAGTTCCTGCTCGAGCAGCTTTCGGGGCTGCTCTCACATCTGAAGGTGAGAATCCGCCTATGACCCGAAATGTTAGCAAGCCCTGGGGTGGGGAAGAGATCTTCGCCGAGACCGAGCGTTACGTCGGCAAGATCCTCACCGTTCGCCAGGGCCACAGTCTTTCGCTGCAGTATCATGTCAATAAGGACGAGACGATGCGAGTCCTCGACGGCGCCTGCGAGCTCCACATTGCCCCGGCGCCGGATCGTCTGGATGAGCTGAGCGTGGTTACGCTGCGCGCTGGTGACGCCTACCACATCAGGCCAGGAACGGTTCACCGCTTGGTCGCGATCGCTGACGTTCGTCTCGTGGAGGTTTCCACTCCCGAGCTGCTCGACGTGGTTCGGCTCGAGGACCGCTATGGGAGAGCCGGGACGAGCGCGCCCTAGGAGGTTTTGAGTGTTTCTGACATCGCTCGTGCTCTTAGTCTTAGTCGCCGTTGCCCCATCGCCCACGCCGGTCCCCACTCCCACGCCATCGGGCGCGCCGCGGGCGGCCATCCTCCAGACCGATCCCGCCCGGCGCGCTCCCGCTGCCAAGATGGCCGGCAGCCTTGCCGAGCTGGCCAAGCGGATCAGGCTGCGCATGCCCGCCAGCCAGCCGAGGGTGATCAACAACGAGAACCTCAAGGAGCTGGGCGCCGGAGTCGAGCTCACCTCGGCCCAGCCCCGCGACGGCGCCGCCGAGCCTGCCGGCGTCCCGCAGGCCCCGGCCGCCGCCGAGGACCCGAAGAAGAAGCTCTGGCAAGGCCGTTACTGGGACGCAGTCAACCGCCTGGCGGCGCTGGAAGCTGACGAGCGCCGGCTTCAGGCCGAGCTTGCCCGCCTTGAGCAGGAGTTCTACGCCCACGACGATCCTGCCGAACGGGATGGGGTGATCAAGCCGGCGCTCGACGCCACGCGGCAGGAGCTGCAGGATGTCCAGGCCCAGCTCGAGAAGGCGCGCGAGGAACCAGACGAGGTCCTCGACGCCGCCCGCCGCGACGGCGCGCTGCCCGGCTGGTTCCGCGAGCCTCCTCCCACAACCACACCGAAACAGCCTGAGAATGAGGAGCCCCGCGGCGTGACGCCCAGGCCCGCGGAGTGGCCTCACTAGGAGCCTGTCGGAGAAATCGGGTGTGGTCGCGTTGCGAGCGCCGCGGGGCGAGATGCAAGGCGCCGCGGCGAAGGCGATGCGGCCCCTGCGGCTGAGCCGCGGC
>JAZDGE010000438.1:0-4294 GCA_043807175.1 Acidobacteriota bacterium | reverse complement strand
CCCTGCCGGTGGGCCTGTCGAGCGCCGCTGAGCGCCTCCTCGCGCTCAAGCGCGAGATGGACGCGATCAAGGCCTCGCCCCAGGCGATGGTGGCCTTCGGCGTCCTCAACGCTCTTGGCATGGCGAGCCCCGAGATCGAGAGCATCGGAATCGGCCTCTTTGCCCGCAAGGCGACGGCCGTCATGACCAATGTGCCGGGACCGCCGAACCTCCTCTATTTGGCAGGCAAGCCGATTCGCGACATCATGTTCTGGGTGCCGCAGTCGGGCCGGCTCGGGCTCGGGGTATCGATCCTCTCCTACTGCGGCAATGTCCGGCTCGGAATTGGGGTCGATGCCGGCCTGGTCCCCGACCCCGGCATGATCGTGAGCCACTTCCACGCCGAGCTCGACGAGCTCTTCCGTCACGGCAAGCAGCGCGAGCGGCTTGGCGGCTGACGGGATCAGGCACTCGATGGGCAGCGGAGGCGGGAGAAGCGGCTTGGCTGGTATTCTGCGGCCATGAACGACGACGCGACGGGCGCGGCGCCTCGCCTGCCTCCGCACCCCGCGCTGCGAGGCTACTACGACCGCGTCGAAGAGAAGCCCGCCTTTGTGCGCGAGCTCTTCGACGAGGCGGCCGGGGACTACGACCAGATCGAGGGCATGATGGCATTCGGCACCGGCCGCTGGTACCGGCGCCAAGCGCTCAAGCGCGCCGGTCTTGGCACGGGCATGCGCGTCCTCGACGTCGCCGTCGGCACCGGGCTGGTGGCGCGCGAGGCGATCACTCTCACGGGTGATCGGCGCCTGGTGCTCGGGGTCGATCCCAGCGCCGGGATGCTCCATCAGGCCAGGCGTTTGCTCGGCCTGACAGCGGTGCAGGGGTTGGGCGAGCGGCTCCCCTGCCGCGATGGGAGCTTCGACTTCGTGAGCATGGGCTACGCGCTACGCCACCTCG
The DNA here is from genome assembly GCA_043807175.1 of Acidobacteriota bacterium. GTDB lineage: Bacteria > Acidobacteriota > Thermoanaerobaculia > Thermoanaerobaculales > Thermoanaerobaculaceae > JAZDGE01. The sequence continues at coordinate 3,355 of JAZDGE010000438.1, read as the reverse complement.
CGGATCTGGTGGTGACCTTCAACGAATTCTGCCGCGTGTTGAGGCCTGGGGGCGTCATCTGCGTGCTTGAGCTCACCCGGCCTGCCGGCAGGCTCGGCTATTGCTTCCTGAAGATCTACCTGCAGCGCGTGATTCCATTCGTGACCCGGCTGACCACCCACAACCGGCAGGCCGAGCGGCTCATGCGGTACTTCTGGGACACCATCGTCGCCTGCGTGCCGCCCGCGGAGATTCTGGCCGCGCTCTCCTGCGCCGGGTTCGAAAACGTCCACCGCACCGTTGTACTGGGGATCTTCTCGGAATACGTCGGGTCGGTGCCAGCTACGACATCGGTGCCAGCTTCGGCAATCTTGAGCGACCCGGGATAACCGCCTTGGCCCCGGTTGTTGGCAGGTCCCTGACTGGGGAAGGAAGTCGGTGCCAGCTTCGGCAATCTTGAGCGACCCTCCATGGTCGCTTTGGCTTCGGTTGCTCGCAGGGCCGCTACCGGGGAAGCGAGCCCAAGATTGCCGAACCTGGCACCGAGGCCACCAAACCACCACGAACCTCGATCTACGAAGCCACCAAGCCATCACGAGCCTCCATCTACGAAGCCGCCAAATCACCACGAGCCTCGATCTCCGGATCTGCGAGGTGACGGGGCTGCAACCAGTCACGGCGACGGTGTTGGCGGGTCGCGGTGGCTTGGTGGCTTCGGAGCCAGGTAGAACACTCTTGGGCTTACCTGCGCAGTGACGGGGCTGCAAGCAGTCAGGGCGACGGCGGGGTCGGAGGGTCGCTCAAGAGTGTTTTACCTGGCACCGACTTCGCGAGGGTAGAGGGCTGACAAGCAGTCACGGCAACGGTGTTGGCGGGTCGCGGTGGCTTGGTGGCTTCGGAGCCAGGTAGAACACTCTTGGGCTCACCTGCGCAGTTGCGGGGCTGCAAGCAGTCACGGCGAGGGCTTGTCTGGAGGGTCGCTCAAGAGTGTTTTACCTGGCACCGACTCACCTGCGCAGTGACGGGGCTGCAAGCAGTCACGGCGAGGGCTTGTCTGGAGGGTTGCTCAAGAGTGTTATACCTGGCACCGATTTCGCGAGGGTGGCGAGGGTTGCTGGTTCGGCGGCGTCGGGGGTGACGGGAGCTGGACAGCCGAGGCGGGTATGCAACTCGTCGAGCGGGATCTCCTCGGGACGGCGGGCGAGCTGCCAGCCCGCTTCCGAGCGCCGAAGGATCTCGGGTGCCGCCGTGAGATGCGCCAGCACCACCTCGGCCTCATCACCGAGAAAGGTCGTCGCCCGTTCCGGAGCAACGTTGCCATCACGCAGCGCCTCGAGCAAGAGCGTCACGATGTCGCCGAGGCGTTGGCGCGTCGGTGGCGCCGGTGCGTGACCCACAACCCAAGAGGCCTCGACTCCGAGCAGCACGGCAAACCAGAAGAGCAGCAGCGACACGAGGAAGAACAGCACCAGCGTGAGCGAGCCGTAGATCACGTTGAGGTCGGCGAAGGCGGCGAGGTAGGCCTGGAATCCGAGATGGACGGCGACCAAGGCGGCCGCCGCGACCGCGGCACCGGTGAAGGCGGCCCGCCAGGGAACGCGGGTGTGGGGAACCCAGCGGTAGAGCGCGGTGAGCACTACCAAGGCGAGCAGGGCGGGAAGCGGGCGCGAGAAGGGTGCCAGCGACCGATAGAACGGGCGGGAGGAGACCCAGTAGAGGAAGGAGAAGAGCGCCGCCAGCAGCAGCGGTCCCCAGGCCAGGACCGCGAGCAGCGAAGCCAGACGCCACTGCCAGCGCCGCCGCGGCACCCCCCAGACCGCGTTGATCACCTCCTCGATCTGGTAAAAGGCCTGCAGCGTCACCAGCGCCGAGACCAGGATCGCCCACCAGCCGAGCGAGGCGGTGCGCTCGGCAAAGGCAGTGAGGGTGGCCTGCACCCGCGCCGGGGAAAAGGGCAACACGGTGGCGATCGCGCGCACCACCAGATCGGCCCGCTCGGGCTGCACGCGGCCGACGGTGACCAGCGCCACCGTCAGGAGCGGAACCAGGGACAAAAGCGTCGTGTAAGCGAGGGCGGCAGAGCGCAGCAGAAGTTGATCGCGGTGCTGCGCCTGGACGAGCCGGGCGGCAAAACCGAGCAGGCCCGCGAGCGCCTTTCTCACAGCTCGACGGTCTCGCCGAGCGCCGCCACCGAGCAGCTCCAGCCGAAGCGGGAACCTAGTCGGGCGGCGAGAGCATCGGCGGCGGCGGGCTCGCCATGGGTGACGAACACCCGGCGCGGCGTGGTCGCGGCGCGGGAGGCCCAGATCTCCAGCTCATCGGCGTCCGCATGCGCCGAGAGCGAGGTGATCGCGTGTACTTGCGCGCGCACCGGGACCATCTCGCCGAAGATCTTGACCTCGCTCTCGCCGTCCAGGATCCGCCGGCCGCGGGTGCCGGCCGCCTGGTAGCCGACGAACAGCACGGTGTTGTTGGGGTCGGCGAGGCGATGGCGGAGGTGATGGAGGATGCGCCCGCCGGTCGCCATGCCCGAGGCCGAGATAATGATCGCGGGCCCGTCCAGGGAGTTGAGGCGCTTCGACTCGTCGACGCGGCCGATCAGCGTCAGGCCCGGCGGCGTCAGGGGATCCACGCCTTCGCGCCGCAGCTCGCGGCACTCGGCGTCGTGCTCGCGCACACACTCGCGATAGGCGATCGTGGCCTCGCGCGCCATCGGCGAGTCGAGGTAGATCGGGAGCTGCTGGATGGTCTCGTCTGCGAGCATCTCGCGCAGCAGGTAGAGCACCTCCTGCGTGCGGTCAATGGCGAAGGCCGGGATGAGGACGATGCCGCCGCGCGCCGCGGTCGCGCGAATCACCTCGCCGAGCTGCTCGCGGGGATCGCCGGGGTCGTGGAGGCGATTGCCATAGGTGGACTCGACGATGAGGTAGGTCGAGCCGGGATAGGGCGAGGGGGGGTTGAGGATGGGCACGTCGTAGCGTCCGACGTCGCCGGAGAAAAAGACGGTGATGTGGTCGCCGCCGGCGACCTTAAGGCGGAGCTCGACGGCCGCCGCGCCCAGGATGTGGCCCTGGCGGTGGTAGGTGAGCTCGATGCCGGGCGCAAGCAGGTGGGAATGCTCGAACGGCAGCGGCTGGAGGGTGCGCACCGCGTCCTCGGCGTCACGCACCGAGAACAGGGGCAGGGCGGGCGAGTGGCGGGTTGATCCCACCTTGTTGGCAAAGCGCGCCTCTTCTTCCTGGAGGTGCGCGGCGTCGGCGAGCATCGTCGGGAGCAGGCGGCGGGTCGCCGTGGTGACGTAGGTCGGGCCCGCGAAGCCGTCCCGGACCAGGCGGGGAAGGAAGCCGCTGTGATCGATGTGCGCGTGGGTGAGAAT
>JAZDGE010000437.1:0-3416 GCA_043807175.1 Acidobacteriota bacterium | reverse complement strand
CACCTGCGTCCACCGACCACTCCCCGGCGGCGGCGCAACCCTCGAAGGCCGCGGCGAGGTCAAGGTCCGCGGGCAAGCGCCTAGCCAGCAGTTGGAGATGAGTCCTCGTCCCGCTGCCGCCTCCGCCGCCAGGTCGCTGGGGCCAGTTGCCGGCCACCACCAGGCGGTCCTTCGCCCTCGTGAGCGCCACGTAGAGCGTGCGCACCGCCTCCTCACGGGCGACCTCCAGCCGGCGCGCCGCCACCGCCGACCACCCTGGGGTGGGGGCGCCGAAGAGGCGGTACTCCCACGCGCCGCCGTGCTCGGCGGCGGCGTTCGCGGGCTCGCTCCCACCCCGCTCGCCGTGATGCGTTTGGAGCAGGTAGAGATGGCAAAAGTCGAGCCCCTTGGCCTTGTGGATAGTCATCACGCGCACCGCCTCGCGCACCGCGCCGCGCGGTCTCCCCTCCTCCTCGGGCCGCTCCTTGACGACCGCGCGCCGCAGCTCGCGCAGCACCACCGCGGGATCGCAGGCGCTCTCCTCCAGCGCCGCCAGCAACCGGCGGAAGAACCGCTCCAGGTTGGCCAGGCGGTAGGCGCCGAGATAGCGCGCCGCCTCGCTCACCTCGATGAGCGTCGCCTGCCGCATGCGTTCGACGAAGACTGCCGCACACTCGCGACCGAAGGCGGCGCGCAGCTCGCCGAGAGCCCGGCAGGCGGCGGTGAAGCTGCGCTCCCAGCCGCGCACCCGCTCGAGGCCGGGGATGCCGGCGGGCAGCGACGCCGCCACCTCGGCCGCGATCTCCGCCAGGCGGGCGAGGCGCGTGTCATCGCCCGACGCCAGCTCGGTCAGCAGGGCGGGAACGCCGCGCGTCCACAGGGGCACGAGCGCCGCATCGGGTACCCCGACCGAGGCCGAGCGCAGCCAGGCGACCAGCGCGAGATGGTCGGCGGGGTCGAGAATCGCGCTGGCAAGCGCCGCCGCCTCGATGACCTCCCGGCGGCGGAAGTACTGCCGGTCCCCCTCGACCGCGTAGGGAATCCCGGCGTCGCGCAGGGCCTGAAGGTACTCATCGAGGTCGGAGGTGGCGCGCAGCAGCACCCCGACCTCGGACCAGGCCACCCCGGACTCATCGTGCAGCACGCGGAGGTCGCGGGCGAGCGCGGCGGCCTCGATCTCGGTCGCCTCCCCGGCGCGGGTCTTTCCGCCACCATCCTGCTCATCGTCCCCGCCCCGCCATGACACCCAGTGCTCGACCGGCGCAAAGCGGCCATGCTTGAATCCATCGCGAGCGGCATTGGCCTCGCTCGGGACCAGCTTCTGGAATGGCGGCTGGAGACCGGCGCGCTCGATCATCACCGGCGCCACGCAGCGCTCCACCTCGTCCAGGATCACCGCCGGCGAGCGGAAGCTCACGCACAGGCCGTGCACCTCGCCCCCCGCGGCGCGCGCGAGCCCGACCAGCTCCTCGTACGCCGCCAGGTCGGCGCTGCGCCAGCCATAGATCGACTGCTTCGGATCGCCGACGAGAAACAGGCCGGGCCGCTCGGCGGCCGGCCCGTCAAGAGCGAGCAGGCGGACGATCTCGCACTGCAGCCGGTCGGTGTCCTGGACCTCGTCGACCAGGAGCTGGTCGATCTCGCCGCGCTCGCGGGCCGCGACCTCCGGGCGCCCGGCGAGCAGCTCGCGAGCGTGGCGCAGCAGCCCGTTAAAGGTGATGGCGCCGGTCGAACGCAGCTCGCGCTCGACCTCGGCCAGCAGAGGCATGACGGCCAGACGGGCGTGCTCGAGCAAGGCCGGGCGCAGGCCGCGCAGGATCTCGATCTGCGGCGCCAGGTCGGCGGCCGCCTCCGCCACCGCCACGGCATCCTCGCCCACCGCCTTGCCCTCGGCGTCGCCGAGCTCGCCGCCTGCCCACGTCGCGAGACGCTGGTATTCCTTGGCGGTCCAGGTCTCGCGGACACGCTGGCAAAGTGCGTCCAGCCCCGCCTTTTCAGTCGGGGCCGCGCGGGCGAGGGTCTCGCGCGTCACCTCGAGGGCCGCGAGCGTCGCCAGCGTGATGCTCAAGCCTCGCTGCACGTCACGCAGCCGCCCCCCGCCGGCGGTGACGAAGCTCTCCACCGCCCGATCGAGGCCGGCAACCAGCTCGGCCACTCCCGCGGGCGTGAATGGATCGTCCGCCAGCGCACGGGATGGAATCCCTTCCTCCGCCAGCCTGGCGACAGCGTCGACCAGCTCCTGAGGTCCCACCCCCTGCGAGGCGAGCGCCAGCAGGTGGCGATCGGGCGGGTCACCGAGTGAGTCCCGCAGGTACGCCTCGACCGCATCCTGCGCGGCGCCGGCGAGCAGTCGCCCGTCGGCGTCGACCTCGAGCCTGGGGTGAAGCCCGGCCTCCAGCGGGTAGCGGCGCAGCAGCCGCAAACAGAACGCGTGGATGGTGCTGACATTGAGGTGGTCGAGGGCGACCAGCAGGGCGCGCGCTCTCGCCGCCATGGCCTCGCCGCCGGCCAGATGCGGAAGGTCCGCAAGCCACATTGGCCGCACGCCGCTCGCCAGCGTGGCGAGCGCCTTGCCGATCCGGTCGGCCATCTCGGCCGCGGCCGCGTCGGTAAAGGTGATCGCCACCACCCGGTCGAGCACGCGCTCGGCGACGCGCTGGGACTCGGCGGCGGCGAGCGCCCGCAGCGCCCGCTCCCAGCCTTCGCCGAGACACCACCAGACGACGCGCGCCGTGAGCGCGGTGGTCTTGCCTGTCCCCGCCCCGGCCTCGAGCACGAGCGGGCGATCGAAGACCGTCTGCGCGGCGCGGCGCGCCGCCCCATCGGCCGCGCGGAGCTGCGCTTCCGAGCCGGCGCTCACGTCGCCTCCTTGGCGCCGGGACCCAAGGCCTGCTTGCGTTGCAGCAACCACGCCGACAACATTGCCGCCTCGAGCGGAGCAAGCGGCATGGCTGCCTGCGCCCCCGCTCCTTCGCGTGCCGCCATCCAGCGCGCGAGGCGGCGGCGGGCGCCGCTGTCCGGCTGCAGGCAGGCCTGTTTCACCTCGCAGTAGCCGCAGGCGTCGCCCTGGCTGCGGCCGTCGGCCCCGACCAGTCGGGGAAAGAACCCGCCCTCGTCCCACAGCCCGATCAGCGCCTGGACCGCCCCCCGGAAGCGAGCGGCGGCCTCGCCGTCATGGCCTTGCACCGCGGCCACGCGGGAGCCAGGCCGGCGCTCGAGCGGCTTGAGATAGACATAGCGCCCCTCGACGCTTGCTCCCGCCGCCGACGCGACATAGGCGGCCACCTGCAGCCGCTCGCCCCGGCCAATCGCGTCGAGCAGGTGTTTGTGGCGGGTCTCCTCCCGCACGGCATCGTCCGGCAGCGCGCCCGCCTTGTAGTCGGTGAAGCGGAGCGTCTCGCCGATCCGATCGAGGCGGTCGGCGCGAAATTGTACCC
>JAZDGE010000436.1:0-3208 GCA_043807175.1 Acidobacteriota bacterium | reverse complement strand
CAGTGGCGCGCCTGCGGGGCTGACATGAGGCTTTCCGCCCTCTCCGCCGGCGCCCGCGTGCGCTAAGCTCGCTCGAGATGTCTCCCACCAGAACTCCAGCACGACGCCGCTCCGGCGGCCGCATGGTCGCGAAAGACGCCTGCCTCCAGGAACGGCTCTCGCTCGGGGGCGCCGACTGGGTCACGGCCCCTTTTCTCGGTGAGGAATGGAGGCTGCGCCAGGCGTACCGGCGCGAGACCGCGGCCACCGGGTGGCTGCCGGCCACGGTCCCGGGGAGCGTGCACTTCGACCTGCTGCGAGCGGGCGAGATCGCCGACCCCTACTTCGAGCGCAACAGCCGCCTCGCCGAGTGGGTGCACCAGCGGGACTGGGTCTTCAAGCGCGACTTCACTGTGCCAAGGCGCTGGGCGGGGCGCCGGATCACGCTGCACCTCGCGGGCATCGACTCGGAGGCCCAGATCTACCTCGATGGCGAGCGACTCGGCGAGCACCGCTCGATGTTTGCGCCGGCGCTGCTCGATCTCACCGGGCGGGTCCGTTCCGGCGAGCGCCACCACCTCGCGATCGCCGTCAAGGCCGCCCCGCCGGCCCCGCCGCAACTCGGCCGCACCAGCGAGGTTCGCACCCACAAGCCCCGCATGGGCTACGGGTGGGACTTCGCGGGGCGGCTCGTCAACCTCGGGCTGTGGCAGGAGGTGAGCCTGGAGGCCACCGGCGCAACCCGGCTGGCCGATGTCTGGGTGCGGCCCCGCCTGCGTGGCGCGGGCGCCAGAATCACGGTTTGCAGCTCAACCGACGGCCCTGCCGCCGAGCTCACCGTGGAGTTGCTGGGTTCCGGCGGGAATCTCGTCGCGACTGGCAAGGGGGGCGAGGTCTCGCTGAGAGTCGACGAGCCGGCGCTGTGGTGGCCGCAGGGGTGGGGCCAGCAGCCGCTCTACACCTGCCGGGTGACTGCCCGCACCGGCGGCATGGTGAGTGATCGGCGTGAGGTCGCCTTCGGCATCCGCAGCCTGACGCTGGCCGCGAACCCCTGGCCTCCCCCGGGCGTTGCGCCGGCGGGCGAGGCGCCGCGACCCTGCACCTTTACCGTCAACGGCCGGCGCATCTTCATCAAGGGCTGCAACTGGGCGCCGGTGGAACTGATGTACGGCCGAGGCGATCTCGCCGAGCGCTACCGCCACCTGATCGCTCTCGCCCAGAGGGCGGGCTGCAACCTGCTGCGCGTGTGGGGCGGCGGCCTGATCGAGCGCGAGCTGTTCTACGACCTCTGCGATCACGCCGGCATGCTCGTCTGGCAGGAGTTCATCCTCTCCTCTGCCGGGACCGACAATGTGCCCGCCAGTGACCCCGCCTATGTCGCCCTGCTCGAGCATGAGGCGGAAGCGATCATCCCGGCCCGCCGCAACCACCCCAGTCTGGCCCTGTGGTGCGGCGGCAACGAGCTGACCGATGCCGGCGGTGTTCCCGCCACCACCCGCGAGCCGGCGCTGGCGACGCTCGCGCGCGCGGTCGAACGGCTCGACCCGGACCGCCCCTTCCTGCCCGCGTCGCCGTCCGGCCCGGTGTTCGAGTGCACCGCAACCGCGAGCCGCGAGCGGCCGGCGGAGCTGCACGACGTGCACGGTCCGTGGGGCACCCAGGGGTCGGACGAGACCTACCACCTCTATAACCTCTCCACCGCCCTCTTCCACAGCGAGTTCGGTGCCCAGGGGGCGGCCGCCCCGGCGTCGCTGGCCCGCTTCATGTCGCCGGCGCGGCAGTGGCCGCCTGATGAGACGAACCCGATCTGGCTCCACCACGGCGGCTGGTGGCTGCACCGCGAGCAGGTGCAGCAGGTCTTCGGCGAGGTCCGCACGCTCGATCGCTACTGGCGGCTCTCACAACTGCTCCAGGCCGAGAGCGTCCGCTACGCGGTCGAGGCTAACCGGCGGCGCTGGCCGGCGTGCAGCGGCGCCGTCGTCTGGCAGTTGAACGAGCCCTGGCCGAACGCCCACTGCACCTCGCTGGTGGACTACTACCTCCGGCCCAAGATGGCCTACTACTACCTCAAGCGCGCATTCGCGCCGGTCGCCGGCAGCCTGCGCTACGACTCCCAGGCGCTCGCCGATGGCGTGCTCCGTGCCAGGCCATTCATCGTTGCCGACCGCCCCCATGCCGGCCGGCTGGCAATCACCATCGCCGACCCGACGGGACGGGTGTGGCATCGCACCGAGGGCCTCGAGGAGCTGGTCTGGCCGTTGCCGCCTGGCGGGCCCGAAGTGGCGATCGTCACCCTGGTCGTGAACGATGACACGGGACAGGCGGTGCACAACAACCCCTATCTCTTCAGCCGAGCGGCAGCGCCGATCTTCAGGTCGCTGGTGTGGTTGCCCCTGGCCGAGGTGGAAGCGGTACGCGCCGGTGACACGCTCGTCCTCCGCAACCACGGGCCGGGCTACGCTTTCTTCCCGGCGGTGGATGTCGAGGATCCGCGGTTCCTCTGGCTCGCCGACGACAACTACCCCCTCCTTGCCCCCGGCGAGACAGTGGCGATTCGGCTGTGGGTGTCCCCGCGGAGCGAGCCGGCCGATTCCGACTGTCCCGCGGGCGGGAAGAGGGAAGGTCCGCTGCACGTTCGCGTAAGTGGGCTGAACATGCGCTCGCTCGCCCTGGCCTGGGATTAGCCCGCAGGAACGGCGACGGCCGCCTGAATTCGAACGTACAGGCACAAAAAGGTGAACTACGTCACTGCCGGCGGGGCCGGCAGGGACGATATTGGAAGGGGAGGGGAAGCTCGATGGCTGTAAAGACCCGGGTCCGCGCCAGTTGGATGGGCTGGGCGCTCGCCCTGCTCGCCGGCGCGGTGGCCCAGGCGGCCACGATCGTCCCCCCACGTGATCTCGGTGAGCTTGCCCGCGACAGCCGCGCCATCGTTCTCGCGGCGCCGCAGGAGAGCGAGGTCATCTGGCGCGGCCAAATGCTCTTCACCCGGACCACCTTCGCAGTGACCGACGCGGTGGCCGGCGAGATCAGCGACGGGGAGCGGGTGGTCATCGAGGTGCCGGGCGGCGAGCGCGACGGCATGGGCTGGCTGGTCGACGGGGCGCCGCGCTTTACCGGCGGCGAGAGCTACCTGCTGTTCCTTGACCGCGGTGGCCACGAGCTCTGGCGTCCGACCATGCTCTCGTACGGCTTGCTGCGCGAGGCCCGCGGGCGCGCCGGCGACCGG
>JAZDGE010000435.1:0-3968 GCA_043807175.1 Acidobacteriota bacterium | reverse complement strand
CGTCCCCGGGCGCCGCCATCGTGAATCGCCCGCACATACGCGAATGATTGCACAGACAGGCAGAGAAAAACGCAGACAGACACTCCTGTCTGTCCAGGAGAACGATGAAAGAAACAGGAGGACAGACACTCCTGTCTGTCCAGGAGACCGAAGAAAAGAACAGGAGGACAGGCACTCTTGCCTGTCCAGCAAAAGGAAGAAGACAGGGACGAAGAAGGCAAAGACGAAGGACGGGAAGGCCGTGTCGCGGTCAGGATTCCACGGCCTCCGGGGGGATTCCGCGCAGGAAGGTGACGATGGCATCGGCGGTGGCCATCGGGCGCTCGACCATGGGCGAGTGCCCGGCTTCCGGGATGACGACGAGCGTGGCGCGGGGCAGTGCTGCCGCCATCGCCCGCGATGCCTCCGGGGGCGTGATGGTGTCATCTTGCCCGACGAGCACCAGCGCCGGCACGTCGAGCGCCGGCAACAAGGACAGGCGATCGTGCCGCGCCATCATCCCCTGCTGGCAGCCGATCAGCACATGGTCCGGCACCTCGGCGGCGATCGCCCGCAATTCGGCGACATGGCGTGGCGCTCGCGCCCGGGTCGCCGCGCATAGCAGATTCGGCACGAATTCGTCCAGGAAACCTGCTCCCCCGTCTCGTCGAACTCGCTCGATCACCGCCCGGCGGCGGCCGAGTCCTTCGGCGGTGTCCGCCTCAGCTCGCGTGTCGATGAGAATCAGGCCGGCCAGCCGATGGGGATGGCGCTCGGCGAAAGCAAGCGCCACGTAGCCGCCCATCGAATGGCCGCCAAGCACGAAGCGATCGAGCCCGAGCGCATCCGCAATCGCCGCCACGTCGTCCGCCAGTGCATCCATCGAGTAGCAGCCGGCGGGTTTGTCCGAACGGCCAAAGCCGCGCAAGTCGGGCGTGATCAGCCGAGCCGCCTGCGCCACGCCCGGCCGGATCGGCGTCCAGGTCCCCGCCCCGAGGGGAAAGCCGTGCAGCAGTACGACCGCCATCCCCTTGCCGCGATCCTCGACCTCAATCCCGCAGCCGCCGATGTCGACCCGCATGAGTCCCTCCGCATTGGAATCAGTGTACACCGGTTGGTCAGGCTCGAGGTCCTCAGGCTTGAGGCTTGAGGCTTGGGGCCTGGGGCTTGGGGATTGCGGTGCGCCGGCGCGTGCCCTCTTCTCCGCTTACCTCCTCGTGAGCAAAGATCGGGTTGCGAAAAACGAACCACGATCCACGACCCCCAGGGCGGGGGCCAACCACGAACCACGAACCACGGCCTCTTGACGTTGCTCGCCGGAGGCCTCAAATTGTGCCCTGAGAAGTGGCTCTTTGAGATGCAACGTGCAGTTTCCGTAGGGGTGCTCGCGAGCGCGGGCTGAGATCACACCCTGGGAACCTGATCCGGGTCATGCCGGCGGAGGGAACGGAGAAGACGAAGCGCCAGGGCGCGGGCCTTCCGGCCTTCCACCGGGACCGGAAGGAGGCTTCGATGTCGAAAACGATCCTGGCGCTTTTCGTGTCCTTGAGCCTGGCGGGCGCCGCGGGCGCTGCCACCGTTCGTGGCTCGGTGGTCGATGCGGCCAGCGGCGCGGCGGTTGCCGGGGCTCGGGTCGAGATCCTCGAGAACCATCAGGAGGCCGTCACCGGCACCGACGGTGGCTTTGCCGTGAGCGCGCCCGAGGCCGGTCAGCTCACGTTGGTCGTGTCCTGCCCGGGTTTCCGCGTCTTCAAAGCCACCTTTCCGGCGCCACCCGAGGCGCCGCTGGAGATCCGGCTCGCCCCGCAGGTCTCCTACACCGACCGCATCGAGGTGACCGCCAGCCGCGCGCGCGAGGGCGTCGACGCGGCCAGCTTCACCAACATCTCGCGCGAGCGCATCGACGAGAGCTACTGGGGCCAGGACCCGGCGGTGCTGCTTGCCGACCTCGCTCCTGGCGCTTACGCCTACAACGACAGCGGCAATGGCATCGGCTACTCCTACTTCACGATTCGCGGCTTCGGCCAGGCGCGCGCCCGGGTCACCCTGAACGGCGCGCCGCTCAACGATGCCGAGTCGGGTGAGCTCTTCTTCATCGATCTCGCGGACTTCCTCGCCACCGCCGGCGACATCCAGGTGCGCCGCGGCGTCTTCGGCCTCTCCGGCATCGGTGGGGCTGTCGACATCACCACCGCGCCGCCCGAGGTGGATCCCTCCTTCACGCTTCTCTCGGGCGCCGGCTCCTTCAACACCCGGCGATTCACCGCCTCCTTTGGCTCAGGCCTGATCGACGGCGCCTGGGCGCTCACCGCCCGCTACTCCAAGATCTCGAGCGACGGCTACCGCGACCAGTCCTGGGTCGACATGTGGAACTACTACCTCGCCCTCGCCCGCTACGGCGATCATTCGTCGCTGCGCCTGGTTCTTTTCGGCGGCCCCGAGCGGACCCACCTCGCCTACGCCGGCGTGCCTCATGACGTCCTCGACTGTGGCCACACCGGCGAGGCCGGGCACGACCGCCGCCACAACCCGCTCACCTACCCAGGCGAGATCGACAGCTTCACCCAGCCGCACTTCCAGCTCATCCATCAGCTCGCCCTTGCTTCGCACACCCAGCTCGAGCAGACGTTCTACCTTTTCGAGGGCGACGGCTACTACGACCAGCTCAGGCTCAATCGCAAGCTCGCCGAGTACAACTTGCCCAATGTGGTCCTGCCAGACGGCACCGTGATCAAGCGCAGCGATTTGATACGGCGTCGCAATGTGAACGAGTGGGACGCCGGCTGGGTCCCCGCCCTCACCCACACCAGCGGTCCGTGGACGCTGTCGGCCGGCGGCGAGGTCCGCACCCATCACGCCCACCACTGGGGCGAGGTTCGCTGGGCGCAGCACTATCCCACCGGCGTGGCGCCCAACCGCCGCTACTACGACTACCAGGTCGAGAAGCTCACGCTCGCCGCCGCCGCCAGCGCCGCCCTGCGTGTGGGCGAGCGACTCTCGCTTACGGCCGGGCTGCAGGCCACCCGCCACCGCTACGAGATGTCACGCGACCGCCTCAAGGAGGTGACGTTCGACGATAGCTTCGACTTCCTGCTCCCCCGCCTCGGCGCGATCTGGCGCCTTGCCACCGGCACCGAAGCCTACTTCGCGCTGGCGCGCGGCATGCGCGAGCCCGCCTTCCGCACCCTCTACGATCCGCAGGACTACTACGGCCAGCGCGTTGCACTCGACCCCGAGGATGTCTGGGACCTTGAGGCCGGAGTCTCGCTGCGCCGCGCCGTCTGGCGCGCCCGCGCCAACCTCTTCTTCATGCGCTTCGCCAACGAGATCGTCTACGCCGGTGCGCTCGACGACAATGGAGTGCCGATCTACGGCAACGGCGCTCGCTCGCTGCACCGCGGCCTCGAGCTCGACGCCACCTGGACGCTCTCGCCCCGCCTCGGCCTCGACGCCGCGCTCACGCTCTCGCGCAACACCTTTACCCGCTATCGCGAGCATAGTTGGGACGGCGGCGTGGAGCGCTACGACGGCAACCGCATCGCCGGCTACCCTGATCTGCTCGCCTCGGCGACCGCCCGCACCGAGATCGGCGGCCTGCGGCTCGCGCTCACCGTTCGGCGGGTCGGTCACTTCTACCTCGACAGCTCCGAGGACAACCGCCGCCACCCGGAGCGCCGCCTGGCGCCCGGCTACGTGGCGCTTGAGAACCCGGCCTTCACCCTCGTCGACCTCGGCACTCGAGCGCAGGCCCCAGCGGCTCTTCCGCGCGCGCTTGGCCTCGATCGTCTCGAGGTCGACCTGCGGTTCTCGAATCTATTCGACGCCGAGTACACCGCCTTTGGCTACGTGGAGGACGGCGCGCCGCTCTTCATCCCCGCTGCCGGTCGCAGCGTCTACGTTGGCTTGGAGTTGGGGCTGTAGGGGCGCTAACTCCACGTCTCAATTTCACAAGCAACGGCGGGGATGGGGGTTAGGGGCTGGGGGTTGGG
>JAZDGE010000434.1:0-3391 GCA_043807175.1 Acidobacteriota bacterium | reverse complement strand
GGCTGGACCACTGGGGGCGGCGCGGCTGGCGGCGGCGCCGGCGGCGGTGGGGCGGCCTGCTGCGCCGGAGCGCCGGCGCCGGCCATGACCGGCATGGGCCCGCCGCAGGCGTTGCAGAATCGCGCCTCGTCAACGTTTCTGGCGCCGCACTGTGGGCAAAACGGCATATGGCTCTCCTTTGCCTGCTTGCGAGCGTATGGCGAGCCCCCCGGGCTTGTCAAGGATTCCCCGCCGCCGCTACGCAGCGCTTCTGGAGGGCTCATCCTTGCTCGCCGCTCACTCGAAGTGAACGGCGTCGATCAGCAACACCGCGCCGACGAGCAGTGCCCGCAGTGCCGCAGGGGCAACTTCAGGAAAGCTCACGCGGTAGTCGTCGAAGCCCGACGCCAGCTCACGCCGCAAGCTGCGAATCTCGCGCTCGATCGCGCCGGTCTCACGGCCATCGATCCGCACCCGGAAAACCAACGGATCCCAGCGCCGGCGCACAATCACAGCCAGCCGTTCTCCCCTCGAATCGCAGATCTCGTAGCGGTCGTGCATCAGCGACACGCGCTTCCTGACCACGCCCACCAACCCGCCAGTCGGGCTCAAGACTCGCAGAGCAGGAAGGATCAGATAGGGTGGGCGCGACAGGCGCAGCACGAGCGACTCATCGACCCGCCGCAGCTCGAACCACAGCCGCCGGCGGCGGCCAAGCAGAAAACTGGTCATGGACTTGCGCCCGACCTCCACCGCCCGGTAGAGCGTCTTTCTGCTTGTGTTCTTGACCAGGTACGAGAGGTACGGTGCGCGGCCCGGCAGCGCGCCCGGGTAACGCTCCTCCTGCGCCACGAGTACCTCGGTGAGCTTCCCAAGCTCGTCCATCGCCGACCCCGTCAGGGTGCTCGGTAGGCGCCCGGGAGCAGCGTCCGCTCCGGGTTGGCGGGGTCGACGAGAACACTCACCCTCTCGCCGCGCCGCACCACGAGTTCGATCCCTTCCTCGGTGAAGCGGCGGGCGACCACGATTTCCTCCTGAAGCGCACGCTGGAGCGACTTCCCGCCCTCGGGCGGGAAGCGCAGCACCTCGAGGCCCGGCTGGGCCAGTACGGCGCGCCGCAGCGTCGCCAGCAGCTCCTCGATCCCCTCGCCGCGGCTCGCAGAGATCGCCACCGCCAGGCGATCGGCGGGTAGCACCGGCGGCTCATCGAGGCGGTCGATCTTGTTGAGCGCCACCACGCAACGCTGGGACTCGACGCCGAGGCTGGCGAGGACCTCCTCCCCAACCCGCAGGTGGTCCGGCCACGCCGGATTCGAGGCATCGACCAGGTGAACCAGCACCGAGGCCTGGGCGGCCTCCTCCAGAGTGGCGCGAAACGACGCCACCAGATGGTGGGGAAGCTTGCGGATGAAACCGACGGTGTCGGCGACGGTCACGACCATGCCGTCGCCGAGCTCGGCGCGGCGCACCCGCGGGTCGAGGGTGGCGAACAGGCGGTCCTCGATCAGTGTCTCGCTGCCAGTGAGACGTACGAACAGCGTGCTCTTGCCGGCGTTGGTGTAGCCGACCAGCGCCACCGCGGGCAGTTGGCCGCGGCGGCGGCGCTGCACCTCTCGCTCGCGCTCGATCACCCCCAGGCGCTCGCGCAGCAAGGCGATGCGGCGGCGGATCACCCGGCGATCAGTCTCGATTTGCGTCTCGCCGACGCCGCGGGTGCCGATGCCACCGGCTTGCCGTGAGAGGTGCTGCCAGCGGCGGGTCAGGCGCGACCGCAAGTAGTCGAGCTGCGCCAGCTCGACCTGGGTCTGCGCCTCACGCGAGCGGGCCCGCAGGGCGAAGATGTCGAGGATGACTCCTGCGCGGTCGATCACCTTGACGTCGTCGGCCATCGCCTCCTCGACATGGCGGGCCTGCGAGGCCGAGAGGTCGTCGTCGAACACCACCAGGCCGGCGCCGGTCGCCCGCACCGCCTCGGCCAGCTCGACCAGCTTCCCTTTACCGATGAACGATCTGGGGTCCGGCGCCTTGCGTTCCTGGATCAGCCGGCCGGCCTCCTGTCCACCCGCCGTGTCGACGAGCTGCGCCAGCTCGTCGAGGTGCGCGGCGGTCTCGCTACCTGCCGCACCCGGCCGTTTCACTGCCACCAGAATCGCCAGCTCTCGGTTAGCCATCGCCTCCATGCTAGTTTTGCTGGGCGGCACCGTCAACGCCGCCAGGGAGGATTCATGGAAACCCACCTTGCCTTCGGCCTCCGCTTGCTCATCGCCACCTTGCTGGGGGGGCTGATCGGCCTACAACGCGAGCTCTCCGGCAAGCCGGCCGGGCTGCGGACCAATCTCCTGATCTGCATCGGCGCCTGCCTGCTCACCGAGCTTTCGCTCGCGGTCCCGGCTTCGCTGGGGGGCGGCGATCCGGCGCGTATCGCGGCGCAAATCGTGAGCGGTATCGGGTTCCTAGGCGCCGGCACGATTCTCCAGTCGCGCCGCGCCGTCCACGGCCTTACCTCGGCGGCGACGATCTGGGTGGTGGCCGGGGTCGGAATGGTGGTGGGCGCCGGCTTCGAGCGCCAGGCCGCCATCGCCACCGCCCTCATCCTGGCCGTGCTGATCCTGCTGCGGCGCGCCGAGGAGCGCATGCTCGGCCAGCACACCGTCACCTTCACCGTGCTCGTCCGGGATGCCACCACCGACCCGCAGGTCCTGATCCGCCGGCTCGGCGTCAAGGGGCGCCCGCTCTCCAGCCGATGGACCCGCGGCGGCAACGGCGCCTCGCAGATCACGGTCGCCTGGCGAGGAACCGTGGCGAGCGCCAAGCAGGCGGCGGTTACGGCGGCGTCCCTACCCGATCTGGAGCTCGAGCGCTGGGAGCTGGATGAGTGAATGCCCACCCACCCATCCACCCCGGGGTCCGGGGTCCGGGGTCCGGGGTCCGGCCCCCACCCACCCAGGGGACAGGCCCCCACCCGCCCCGAGGCGATCTGCAAGCAGTGTGGGGCAGGCACTCCGCGCCTGCGCTTTACCGGCCAGAGTGGCGGGAAGCACGCGCGGAGCGCGTGCCCCACAGGCTTCCTCGCGGGGGCACGGCTGATCCGGGGGAACACATGACACATGAGACGATGTCGCAATGGCTGGCGACCGGACCGCGGGTCCTGGACGGCGCGATGGGCAGTGAGTTGCTGCGGCGCGGCGTCGCGGCGGCGGTCAGGCTGTGGGGCGTGGGCGCCTTGCTCGAAGCGCCTGGCGCGGTGCGCGACATTCACCGCGACTATGCCCTCGCTGGCGCCGAGGCGCACACCGCCGCGACATTCCGCGTCAGCCCCTACGCGCTGCGCAAGGAAGGGCTGGAGCGCCGCGCCGCCGAGCTCGCCGCGCTGGCCGTTGCGCTGGCACGCGAAGGCATGGCGGAGGCGGGC
>JAZDGE010000433.1:0-2621 GCA_043807175.1 Acidobacteriota bacterium | reverse complement strand
CAGGGGTCGTGGAAGCTCAGCTCGCGGTTGACCGCGCCAGTGAGCGAGATCTTCCCTTCCCTGAGCAGACGCGCGACGAGCTGGGTGCCGTGGACGACCTCGAAGGCACCGCCGAAGTCCGGATACTCGTGTTGCAAGGTGTTGAGGCAGTGCGGGCAGTTGGTGACGATCTTCTTCACGCCATAGCGATTGAGGGTGTCGACATTGGCCTGCGCGAGCATCTGGAAGAGGTACTCGTTGCCGAGACGGCGCGCCGAGTCGCCGGTGCAGGTCTCCTCGCTCCCTAGGATCGCGAACTTCACCCCCGCCGCCTTGAGCAGCTTCACCGTCGCCTGCGACGTCCGCTTGCCGGCATCATCGTAGGAGCCGGCGCAACCGACCCAGAACAGATACTCGAGCTCGCCACCCTCGGCAGCGAGCGGCACCTCGAGACCCTTCGCCCAGTCGCCGCGCGTCTCCGCCGCCAACTGCCAGGGGTTGCCGTTGACCTCCATGCCGCGGAAGGCGGGCTCGGCTTCCTCCGGGAAGGTCGCCTTCTCCAAAACGAGATGGCGTCTCACCTCGATGATCTTGTCGGGATACGAGATGAACAGCGGACAGGCTTCCTCGCACCAGCGGCAGGTGGTGCAGGCCCAGATCACCTCGGGGTCGATCACATCGCCGGCCAGCTCCCGGCTCGGCACTTTCGCCTTGTCGCCGGGGTCGCCGAGGATCTCCTGCGCCGCGTCATTGAGGTGGTCTCGCAGGGCGATGGTGAAATCGCGCGGAATCAAGGGCTTCTTGGTGATCGTCGTAGGGCAGACGACAGTGCAGCGCCCGCACTCGGTGCCGGTGTAAAGATCGAGCAGTTGCTTCCACGTGAAATCGGTGACCTTTTGGGCGCCGAGAGTGCTTCCTTCGCCGATGTTCTCGAGGTCCATCTTGGTGAGGTGAGCGGGCGCGCCCAGCGGCCGCAGCAGCACGTTGGGAAGCGAGGTGTAGACATGGAAGTGCTTGGAGTAAGGCAGGTAGTTGGCAAACGCAAAGAGCGAGATCGCATGCACCCACCAGGAGACGGCATAGGTCGCCCGCAGACCGGCCTCAGCAGTCCCGGCGAGTAGCCCCCCCACCAGGGCCGAGAACGGCGTGAATGCCCAGGGACCCGGCGCCCCGCCGGCGATCCGCGCCCCGTCAGCGAGTAGGTCGGTGAGCATGAGGGCCGTGATCAAGCCGAGAATCACCCAGGCATCGCCAGAAAGCTCCAGCCGCTCGGGCTTGGTGACCAGCCGCCGCCAGGCCGCGATGATGATTCCGACCAGCACCAGGACCGCGAAGACGTCCTTGGTCAGCAGGAAGGCAAAGCCCACCGGCGTGTGCAGGAAGGGCAGCTCCCAGCCGCGAGCGAACCCCTCGACGACGAGCGACGCCGAGCGCACGGTGAAGACCAGGAAGCCCCAGAAGATCAGCGCGTGCATGATGCCCGCCACCGGCTCCTGGAACATGCGCTTCTGGGCGAAGGCATAGAGCAGCAGCCCCTTGACCCGCTGTGCCCAGCCCCCCAGCACGACGCCGCGCTTGCCGGCGGCGACGAGCTGGACCTTGCGCGAGAGCGAGTAGGCCACCCCCGCCACCGCCGCCAGGGTCAGGAGAACGAACCACAGGGTCCCCGAGATGCCGAGGAACGTTCCAGCCGTCGCGTGATGAGTCATGGCGCCTCCCGGCTTGCGAGTCTGCCACAGAATGATGAGAAAGTGAATGACGATTCAGTCAAGCTGACACTGGTACAATCGCGCCGTTTCCGGCCTCTCGCGGCCGGGGCCGCGACCTCGACTCCCTCCGGGCGACGGTCGGCGGCTTGGGGGACTTGAGATGGCAGGCAAGCACAAGGTGCAACCCGTGTCGCGGGTCGGTCTCGACCCGCTGGTGGCAATCGCCGAGCACCTGCGCGCCGGCCTGCCCGGCTGGGAGGACGCGACCACCACCGTGATCCGCCCGCCGGCCCCCAGCGACCTTGCCCAGGACCTCGCCTACCTGGCCCTTCACGACGCCGATGGCTTTCTCACCGCCAGCATCGGCGAGGACGTCGTCGGCATCGCCACCGCGTACATGCGCTCGCGCCAGCTCGTGCTCTCGCAGCTCTGGCTGCTTCCCGAGGCGGCCGGCGAGAACCTTGCCGAGCTCCTGCTGCGCCGGGTCATCGCGTTCGGCGAGCGCGCCGGCGTGCAGGAATTTGTCGCCAATGTCATCGGCAGCGTCGACCTGCAGGCGCGCCTTTTCCGCCTCGGGCTGCGCCCTCGCTTCCCGGTATACCGGTTCACCATGCCCGCCGAGCAGGCGCTCCGGGTCGGCATGGAGCTCGCCAAGCTCCTGCCCGCCCTGGAGATCACTGAGGAGGCGGCGGGCGGCCGCACCGGCGCCGCCGACCTCGAGCGCATCGACCGGTTGAGCCGCGGCGTCTCCCGCCCGACTGACCACGAGTACTGGCTGATGCAGCGGCGGCTGCGCCTGGCCAAGGTCCGCGAAGGCCAGCGGATTGCCGCCTACGCCTATGGCGGCGCCGGCCAGTGTGGGCCGGCCGCCGGCGCCACCAGTGAGGCGGCGCTGGCGGCGCTCGGCTGGGCGCTCCAGTTTGCCGCCGAGGC
>JAZDGE010000432.1:0-3311 GCA_043807175.1 Acidobacteriota bacterium | reverse complement strand
AGGCGACCGCGCGGGATCTCGTCAGCGGACGCGAGCAGTCGATCCAGGTCAACCCGGCGGGGGGACTCACCCGCGAGGAGATCGAGAGGATGATCGCCGAGGCGGACCGCCACCGGCGCGAGGACGCGGCGCGCCGTGAGCTGCGGCTGCTCGCCAACCGCCTCGAAGGACTGCTCTATACCAACGAGAGGGTCTTCAAGGAGTTCGGGAACTTGCTCGAGGAGAGCGTGCGCAGCGAGGTCAAGGAGGCACTCGAACGAGGGCGCCGCCTGCTGGAGTCTGACGATGCCAACCTCCTGCAGGAAGGAATCACGGTCGTCAACGGCGCGGCCCGCCACCTCACCCAGGTGATGCTGATGGATCCGAGGGGTCTATTGATGGGATTGACGCGCGGTGAGAAGCATGGGGGAGCGGCGTGATGGGTGGCAGGCAGGACTACTACGAGGTGCTCGGGGTCGCCCGCGATGCCTCCAGGGAAGCGATCAAAGCGGCCTACCGCAAGCTCGCGCTCAAGTTCCATCCCGACAAGAACCCGGGCGACAAACAGGCCGAGGAGAAGTTCAAGGCGGCGGCAGAGGCCTATGCCGTGCTCTCCGACGCCGACAAGCGGGCGCACTATGACCGTTTCGGCCACGCAGGTGTGGGCGAGCAGCCACTTACGGGTTTCGACGCCTCGATCTTCGGAGACTTCTCGGACATTCTCGGCAACCTCTTCGGGTTCGATTTCTTTGGTGGCGGGCGGCGGCGCACCGGTCCCGAGCGCGGAGCGGACCTGCGCACCAATGTTGTGATCTCGTTCGAGGAGATGGCGCGTGGCGTCGAGCGCACGATCAGCATCCCACGCGAAGAAACCTGCACCGCCTGCGGCGGCTCGGGCGCAGCCCCCGGAGCCTCGCCTACGCCCTGCCGGACCTGCGGCGGCCGCGGCCAGGTCCGCATGAGCCAGGGTTTCTTCACCATGATGCACACCTGTCCTCACTGCGGTGGCAGCGGCCAGGTGATCACCGACCCCTGCACCACCTGCCGGAGCTCGGGCCGGGTCGAGACAAGAAAGCAGGTGCGCGTGCCAATCCCGGCCGGCATCGAGGACGGAATCCGGGTTCGCGTCACCGGTCATGGCGAGGGCGGCTTGCGTGGTGGGCCGGCAGGCGACCTTTTCGTGGTCGTACGCGTCCAGGAGCACGAGCTGTTCGGGCGCGAAGGCGCGGACCTCCACCTCGAGCACGAGGTGTCGGCGTTCGTCGCCGCCCTTGGCACCGAGATCGAGGTGCCGGCGCTGGAAGGCAGTGAGCGGGTCAGCGTGCCGGCGGGCGCTCAGCCAGGGGACACCATCGCCCTCAGGGCCAAGGGGCTGCCGCGCCTCCGGCGCGGCGGTAGGGGTGATCTCATCGTCCACCTCAAGGTGACAGTTCCGCGGAGGCTTTCCGCCAAGCAGCGGGAGCTCCTCCAGGCGGTGCTCAAGGAGGACGAGCGGCCGGGTGTGTTTCGCCGAGTGCGCGACCTGATCGAGGGCAGCGGCTAGTGCCGGACTATCTGACCATCACCTGTCGCATGCCGGCTGCGGCCGAGGGCTACCTCGCGCAGGCGCTCGAGCACTGGCCGGTGCTGGGCTGCGAGGTGGCCGACGCCGGGCGCGATATCGACATCACGGTGTACCTGCAGGAAGCGCGGGCGTCTGCGCTCCCGGCGGTGTGCGAGGGACTGTGCGCGCTCGGCGCTGAGGAGCTCGGCACCGGGCACTTCGCCGAGCAGGACTGGCTGCGCACCTACCGCGACAGCCTCGCGCCAGTCGCAATCGGCGGGCGTTTCTGGATCGATCCTCACCCTGCCAGCCCAACCTTGCCCCCGGATCGGCGCATCCACCTCGTCATCGAGCCCCGTCAGGCATTCGGCACCGGCAGCCACGAGTCCACTCGGCTCGTCTTGCTCCTCCTCGAGGAGCTCGCGCTTGACGGCGCCGTGGTGCTCGATGTCGGCACCGGCTCCGGCATCCTCGCGCTCGCCGCCAGGGCGCTCGGCGCCGCCTGGGCGGTCGGCTTCGACATCGATGCTGAGGCTGTCTTCGTCGCCCACCAGACGATCGAGGTGCAGCGCAGCCCGCTCAGGGTGGCCCTTTTCGCCGGCTCAACCGACGCGCTTGCAGGGCGGGCGCGTTTCGACCTCGTGCTCGCCAACTTGCTCCCAGACCAAGTCTGCCCCTTGCTTGCGGACCTTGCGAGCCTGCTCGCCCCGACCGGTGAGCTTCTGCTTTCCGGGCTGATGGCCGACCAGCGTGCCACCGTCGAGGCGGAGCTGCAGCGCAACGGCCTCGTCGTCGGCCGCGAGCGAGCGCTCGGCGAGTGGCTGGCGCTAGTGTGCCAACGGCTGTGACCGTTACAAGATTGCCTCTCCCGGGTGTCGAGCTGCAGGCCGGCGAGCTCCTCCTGCCCGCCGAGGCGGCCCACCATGCCCGCGTCGCGCGCGTCGAGCCGGGCGATCAAGTGGAGCTGCTCGACCTTGACGGGACGGTTGCGCAGGCCAGACTGCTGCGCTGGGAGCACAAGGGCTGCCGCGTTGCGGTCGAGCGCATCGAGAAGGAGCGCGGCGAACCACCGGCGCCGGTCGTGCTTGCGCTCGGCGTGCTTCACACCAGGACGTTCGACTGGGCGGTCGAAAAGGCGACCGAGCTGGGTGTCACGCGTATTGTGCCGGTACTGGCAGCGCGCGTTCAGGGAAGAAACCACCAGGCCCGACTTGCTCGCTGGCAGCGCATCGCCCTCGCCGCAGTCGCCCAGTGCGGCCGCTCGCGGGCGCCGCAGGTCGTCGCGCCGCTCCCCCTGGCGGACTACCTTGCCGGGTCGGTCGGCCTGCGCCTGGTTGCGGACGCAGCAGCGCCACCCCTGCCGGGGCCGCTTTCAGCCGGCGGCGCTGGCATTACCGTCCTCGTCGGTCCGGAGGGCGGATTCACGCCCGGCGAGGTGGCGGCGACCTACCGGGCGGGTTTTCTGGGCCTCCCGCTCGGCGGACGCATCCTGCGCGCCGAAACCGCCGCCATCGCCGCGCTGGCGGTGGCTCAGGACCGCCTCGCCTGGGGGGGGAAAAAGCTTGAGGCCTGAGGTCTGAGGCCTGGGTCTTGAGGAACTTGCGCGTGGGATGGCCGGTCCCAGACATTGAGCCGGGGCCGCGGAGCCGTTACCGATGGGCCTAGGAGCCTGTCGGAGAAATCGAGTGTGGTCGCGTTGCGAGCGCCGCGGGGCGAGATGCAAGGCGCCGCGGCGAAGGCGATGTGGACCGCACGGCTGAGCCACGGCAACGCCGCAGATCGCCCCGCG
>JAZDGE010000431.1:0-2204 GCA_043807175.1 Acidobacteriota bacterium | reverse complement strand
GGCGCGCGTGCTGATCCTCCTCTCCGACAACCCCGGCCATCTGCCACGCGCCCTCCGTCTCAAGTCCGGCCAGCCGCTCACTGACGTTATCGTCGGCCGGGTGGTGTGGTGGACGCTGCCATTTACCGGCCAGCGTTGACGAACACACGGAAGCTATCAGCAGTCAGCTATCAGCAGTCAGCTATCAGCAGTCAGCTATCAGCAGTCAGCTTTCAGCAGTCAGCTTTCAGCAGTCAGCTTTCAGCAGTCAGCTTTCAGCGCTCAGCTTTCAGCTATCAGCCTTCAGCCTTCAGCCTTCAGCCTTTAGCTGATAGCTGATAGCTGATTGCTGATAGCTGAGTGGCAATCACGTCGGCGACCAGCCGTTCGAGGGCGGCGGCGTAGGAGTCCCAGCTCCAGCGGCTGGCTGCCGCCCGTGCGCCACGGGCGAGGCGCTCGCGCAGGGCGGGGTCGGCGAGGCGGCCGAGTGCCAGTGCAAGTGCGGTGGCATCACCGGGCGGAATGAGCAGCCCGTTCACGCCATCCTCCACCACCTCGGCCAGGCCGCCGACCCGGGTCGCCACCAGCGGCAGCCCGGCGCCGAGCGCCTGGGCGGCCACCGCCGAGCCGGTCGCCGCGTGGTACGGCAGCACCATCGCGTCGGCCGCGCCCAGCCAGCTTCCGACCTCCTCCTCCGGGATCCATTCCAGACGGGCGATCACGCGCGCCGCGAGCAGCGGGTCGGCAAGCTGTCGCCGCATCTCGGCGCCCAGCGAGCCCCAGGGCTCCCCGGCGAGAAGGAGAACGAGGGGAGAATCAGCGGCCAGTCGCCGCATCGCCGCCAGCAGGACCTCGACCCCCTTGTAGGGGCGAATGAGCCCAAAGCACAGGGCGGCAACGGCATTTTCCCCAACCCCGAGGCGCCGGCGCGCGGCCTGCCGGTCGGCCGCGCTCGCTGGCTCGGCGGCCAGCGGGTGAAGGGCTACCGGAACCTCGGGGAACTGGCGGCGCAGGCCCTCCTCGACCGCGCGAGCATGGCAGAAGAAGCCACGAAAGCCGGCCAACACCAGCCTGGACATGCGCCGGCCGAGCCAACTGGCGTCATGATCCACCGGGTTGTGGATGATCCCCACCACGGGCCCGACTCGGCCGTGCTGCAGGCACAGCTCCATCCCGGTCCACGCCCAGGTCCAAAACGGCAGTGCTACGGCGTCGGGCGCGGCAGCGCGCAGGCTGCGCAACAGGCGCCGCCAGCTCAGTGGCTGCAGCACGCCGAAGCAGGGCTGGGCGAAGGGCAGCCTGGGACAGGCGTGGGGATCGATGTCGCGGGTGCCCGGATAGAGGAAGCGCGGATACTGCCTGCTGGCGACGAGAAATGCCGCCAGGCTTCCGCGCCGCTCGAGCGCCAGCGCCAACTGGGTGGTCGTGCGCGAGATCCCCCCGCGGTAGGGCCATGAGGGTCCGACGAGAGCGATCCGCGCCACCCGCGAAGCCTAGCATTCCCCGGGGGCGGCGCCCCACTGGCCCGGCGCCCGGCTTTCCAGCCTTGTCGGCCTCGTGCGGAGGGTTCGGCCGAGGGACGAATTTGACAGGCGTGCAGCGCGGGTTCAACCTGAGCACGCGCCGGGCAGAAGAGGAGGAACGCCATGGCCACGCTGCTGGATGAGATCATCGGCTACTTCGAGCGCGACGGCTGGAAGTATCGCCAGCTCGGCAGTCATGCAGCACTCGAGATGGGCGTGGCCGGAGAGCATGGCACCTACCGCCTGGTCGCCATCGTCGATGGGGAGCGCAGCATCGTGCGCTTCCTCACCTTCATCGAGGGTCGCGTGCCCGAGTCGCGGCGGCGCGAGATCATGGAGTACTTCACCCGCGCCAACTACGGCCTGCTGCTCGGGAACTTCGAGCTTGACCTCGGTGACGGCGAGGTCCGTTTCAAGTGCTCGCAAAGCGTGGAGGGCGACCACCTCAGCTACGAGCAGTACCAGCACCTGCTCTACATCTCGGTGGCGATGGTCGACCGCTACTTTCCCGGGCTGCAGCGCGTCCTGCAAGGAACCGCCGATGCCGCCGCCGCGATCGCCGATACCGAGCAGTAGAGAAGAAGGCGAAAGGCAAAAGGCGAAAGGCGACAGGGAAAAGGCAGGAGGCAGCAGGCGAAAGGCAACAGAAGAAAGGCGACGGGCGGCGAATCACCCGCCCCACCTACACGGAGTCCCGCGGCG
>JAZDGE010000430.1:0-2493 GCA_043807175.1 Acidobacteriota bacterium | reverse complement strand
GCCGCTACGAGTCGCCGCGTGTGCTCATCGAGAAAACCCGCCAAAACACCAAATCGCTGCCGGATGATGATTTCGCTCTCCACGCCTCTGACTATACAGCAACACCGGCTCAGTTGCCATAGTTATTTCGTAACGGCTCCTTAGCCCTTTCTCGGTTGTCGCAGTTGGCGACTGGCGTTCGGCTTTCAGCTCTCAGCTTTCAGCTATCAGCTTTCATCTCTCAGCGTTCAGCACCCGGGTCGCGGGTCATGGCCCATTGGCCGCATGCTGATTGCTTTTTGCTGAGTGCTGAGTGCCGATAGTTGGCGGCTGACCCGAGGCACGAACGGCGTTTCCAGCGGCTCCTTCCCTTGCTCCCTATCTTCTCAAGCACGCGAAGCGGCGGATCTCGCGGCCTTCGGGGCCGTACTTCGCCTCGTAGCCGGAAGGAGGAAGGCCGGAAAACGCCTCACCGGGATCGAGCGCCGCGAAGAGGGGCTCGGCCGAGAGCACCTCGGCGATCACCGCTGCGTAGTCCGCATGGTCCGTCTTGACGAGGAGCAATCCACCGGGGCGGAGCGCCTCCGCCAGCCGCGCCACACTGGCGGGCTGGAAGAGGCGCCGCTTGTGATGCCGTTTCTTCGGCCAGGGATCCGGGAAGTAGACATGGACGGCGCTCGCGCATCCGGGCGCCAGACAGCGAAACAGCAGGTCCTCGGCGGTGGTGCGCACGAGGCGGACATTGCTCAAGCCGCGTCGCCCCACCCGCCGGGCGGCAAGCTCGAGGTAGGGCCGCGAGCGCTCGACGCCCAGCAGCCCGATCTCGGGGTGCGCCCCCGCCCAAGCGAGCAGGAAGAGGGCATTGCCGACCCCGAGCTCGAGCTCGAGCGGGCGGTCGGCGCCAAAAAGCTCGCGCGCGCCAAAGGGAACCGCGATCTGGCCGAGGTCGAGCACGACCTCCCGCACGCCGCTGGCCGCCGCCATCAGCCTTCGGAACGCTCGACGCTTTGCGGGTTCTCGTCGCCAAAGACTACGCCGATCGCGCGCGCGGTACGCACGAGCTGGCAGTCCGGCGTAACTCGCTTGAGATGTCCGATCGCCTCGGCGAGGGGAACCGCGACGATCTCGTCGCTGCGCAGCGCCACCATGTGGCCGAACCTACCCTCGACTGCCAGCCGCGTCACCTCGACTCCAAAGCGGGTGGCAAGGATGCGGTCGACCGGCACCGGCGAACCGCCGCGTTGGATGTGCCCGAGCACGGTTGTGCGCACCTCGTAGCCGGTCAGTTGCTCGATCCCGCGGGCGATCGAGTACGACACCCCGCCGAGCCGCTTCCAGCCGGTGGTCTGGTCCTCGGCCTGGAACACTTGATCCGAGCCCTCCGGCGCCGCGCCCTCGGCCACTACGACGAGCGAGAACGGCCGGCCGCGCCGCTCGCGGGCGTGAAACTTCGCGATCACGGAATCGAACCGGAACGGAATTTCAGGAATGAGGATCACGTCCGCGCCCCCGGCCATACCGGCGTGCAGCGCGATCCAGCCTGCCTCGCGGCCCATGACCTCGAGCAGCATGACGCGGTGATGGCTCTCCGCCGTGGTGTGAAGGCGGTCGAGCGCCGAGGTCGCCGATTCGAGGGCAGTGGCGAAACCGAATGTCACCTCGGTGGCCGAGATGTCGTTGTCGATCGTCTTGGGCACACCGACGACCGGCAAGCCGAGCTCGCGGTAGAAGCGCTCGCCGATGGTCAGCGAGCCGTCGCCGCCGATCACCACCAGCGCATCGAGCCCGAGCTTGCGCATGTTCGCCTTGACCGTGGCCGAGGCGTCGATGATCTCTTCCTTGCCGTCCGGGCGGCGGTAGACGTAGCGAAACGGGTTACCACGGTTGGTGGTGCCGAGGATCGTCCCGCCCCGAGGCAGGATTCCCCAGATGTCGTCGAGGTCCAGCTCCCTCGCCTTCAGCTCGACGAGACCGGAAAAGCCGTCCGAGATCCCGACCGGTGTGATGCCAAAGGTGAAGCGGGAGCTCTTGACCACCGCCCGGATCACCGCGTTGAGACCGGGGGCGTCGCCCCCGCCAGTCAGCACCCCAATCCTCTGCACGGCGCTCATCTTTCCTCCTGAAGACCAAGCTCGCAGAGCTCGATCCCCGCCTGGTGTGCGAAGTCGAGAATCCGCGCATCGCGGTAGAACTCAGCAAAGAGAATCCGGCGAATGCCGGCGTTGGCGATCAGCTTGAAGCAGTCCCAGCAGGGTGAGGCGGTGACGTAGATGTCGGCGCCCTCGATGCTCACCCCATGGCGCGCCGCCTGCAGCAGGGCGTTGGCCTCGGCGTGCACGGTGCGCACGCAATGGTCGTCGTCGATCAGGCAACCCACCTCGGTGCAGTGGGGCAGCCCGCGCAGCGAGCCGTTGTAGCCAGTGGCCAACACCGCCTTGTCGCGCACCACAATCGCCCCCACCGCCTTGCGCGGGCAGGTCGAGCGCGCCGCCGCCTGCACGGCGAGATTCATGA
>JAZDGE010000429.1:0-10883 GCA_043807175.1 Acidobacteriota bacterium | reverse complement strand
CGGCGGGGGCGGGAGTGGATGCGGCGATGGCGCGGGCGCGGCCGAGCAGCTCTCGCACCTGGCGCTGGATTCTCTCCTGCCTTCCCTGGTGCATGGCGATCTCAGCTCGCACGCCATCGACCAGAGCCATCACCTCGCGCTCGGCCTCAGGCGTCTGGCGATCGTTCTCGATTCGTGCCAACTGGGCGTCCAGGCTGGCGATCTGGGCCTCAAGGAACTGCCGGCTGGCCTCATCGCGGGCAACCTTCAACTGCGTGGCAAGGTCATCTCGCGCTCGCGTCAGCTCGAGCCCAAGAAGCTTGGCGTCCTCCCGCTGGCGTTGCGCCGAGAGCAGCCGGGCAATTTCCTCCTTGACCCAGCGGTAGCGCTGCCAGTCCACTCCGAGTGCGCGTGCCGCCTCGCGCTCGGCCACCGAGAGATCCTCAACCGTCGAGAGCAGCCCTCCCTTACCCTGCTCCACCGCCACCAGGGCGGTTTCGAGACGCTGCAGCGCCCGATCACGAACCGCCACGTAGGACCGGACGTCCGGCAGGCCCAAGGCGGCAGCGGGAAGAGCCGCGGCAGTTGCGGCGGCTGTCGCTGGAACACGGGCGCCCTCTCGCCGGCAACCCGGCAGAATCAGGCCAAGAAGGGGTAGTACCAGGACCAGCGAGCAGCGAGCCACACGCATCGGGTGAGCGTAGCACCTTCCCTCGCGCGTGCAAGCCGCGCTACAGTAGGCGGTGGCATGACAGCTCGTCGACGGATCGGCAAGTACGAGATCGCCGAGCAGGTGGGCGTGGGCGGCTTCGGCATCGTCTACAAGGCCTGGGACCCCTACATCCAGCGCTGGGTTGCGCTGAAGACCTGCTCCACGACCAGCGAGGAGGCCACCCAGCGCTTCTTCCGCGAAGCCCAGCTCGCAGGTGCGCTCCAGCATCCGAACATCACCCTGGTCTACGACTTTGGCATCGAAAACGGCGAGCCGTTCTTCGTCCAGGAGTTTCTCTCCGGTACCGACCTCGACCATCTCGTCAAGCGCGGGCAGCTCAGCATCGAAGGGACCCTCGCCATCCTGGTGCAGGTCTGCGCCGGGCTGGAGTTCGCCCACAGCCGCGGAATCATCCACCGTGACATCAAGCCGGCGAATGTGCGGGTGCTGGAGGATGGAAGCATCAAGATCATGGACTTCGGCATCGCCAAGTCGCTGCAGGCCGAGTCCAACCTCACGCAGGCAGGAGTCGCGCTCGGCACCGCTGGTTACCTGGCCCCGGAGCAACTCGCGGACAGGCCCCTGGATGCCCGGACCGACATTTTCTCTCTCGGCGTCATGGGCTACGAGATGATCACCGGCGCGCGGCCGTTCGCGGGACCGAACCTCTCGAACGTGGTCTACCAGATCCTGAACCAGGACCCGGTCCCGCCTCGCCAGCGCAACCCACAGTGCCCCGAGCGCCTCGAGCGGGCGGTCCTGAAGGCGCTCGCCAAGAACCCGGAGCAGCGCTTCGCCAGCGTTCGTGAGCTGGGCTACGAGCTCCGCGAGGTGCTCATGTTCCTCCCCAACCGGGGCACGGCGCGACGGCTGGAGTCCACCACCAGCTCGATGATCCGCCTCGAGCTCTCCCGCCTCGCGGCCCAACCTCCGCGGGAGCTGACCTCCGCGACACAACTGGCGGTTCAACCCCTGCAGCAGGCGCCGACCGAGATCGCCCCTACCCAGCCCACCGCCAAGCGGCGAACCCGGCTGCCGCTGGCACTGGGTGCCGCTGGTGGCCTCCTCGCGCTTGCCGCGCTCGCACTCGCCTGGTACCAGGGGCGCCCGGACTCTGCGCCCCGGGCAGGGACAGCGGCGGGCACGCCCGCGATTGCTCCCTCCCCGGCACCCTCGACGCCGGATCCGGCAGTGGCCCCTGCGGTGCCCACGCAAGCTCCCGCTCCCCTGCCCGTGGCGGTGGAGATCTTCGCCGATCCCCCGGCCGAGGTGGAGGTCGACGGCCAGTCACTCGGCCGCCTGCAAACCAGGCAGCTCGTCCTCGCGCCAGGCAGCCACGTGTTTCGCCAGCGTATCCCGGGTTATCGCGAGAAGACGGTTACGGTGGACGTGAGCGCCCAGACGGGCCGCATCACCCTTCAGCTTCCGCCCTTTGGCCTGCTGAGCGTCTTCAATGATTTCGACGTGCCGATGCGCGACACCAAGGTGCTCGTGGACGGCAAGGAGATCGGCGCCCTCCCGATCACCGACCGCAAGGTCGAGGCGGGGCGGCGCGAGCTCGTCGTGCGTTGGCCTGATGGCAGCGAGTTTCGCGAGGAGATCGAGATTCCCGCCGAGGCGCCAATCCGGCGCGTCGTGCGACCGGCTCTCCTGGCGCCTTGAGGCAAGTCTCTCGCAGGTCGTGGCAAACGCGATGGCCAAGGCGTGTCGCTGCTGGCGTCGTGCCAGCACGAGTACCGGACCTGGTGGTCACAACTGACGAGCAGGCTGCGGTAAACTCTTCCAATGTGCCGCCTGCTTACCTTCTGCACCCTTCTCTGCCTGCTCCTGCTCGGCCCCATCGCGGCCGCGCAGGACTCCCTTTCCCAGGCCAACGAGGCCTGGCGGCAGGGCGATATTCGCCGCGCCGCCCAGCTTTTCGGCGAGGCGGCCGAGGCCGAGCCCGATTCGGCCAGGCGTGGCGCACTCCGCGTCAAGCAGGCGCAGGCATATTTCAACCTCAAGCAGCGGGCCCAGGCAGAGGAGGCGCTGGCAGCGGCCTTTACCGACGCGCCGCAGATCGAGCTCCTGGAGGACTTCTACACCGCCGACTTTCGCGCTCTTGCAGATCGCGTGCGGACACGCCTGGTCGCGCGGGCGGCGGCGCCGCCAGCGCCCGCGCCGGGAAGCGCCGCGCCGCCTCCGTTGCGGCCACCCGCCCCTGACGGCTCGCTCGCCGCCCTGCGGCAAAAGCTCGCGATGGCGATCGACAATGCCGCGCTCGAGGCGCTTCTCGCCGAGGTCGGGCTGTACGAGGCCAACTCCCCTCCTGCAGGCTTGCCCGGCATCCTGGAGATCAAGGCTGACTTGCTCGAACAGCTCGGCCGCTCGGCAGAGGCGCTGGATAACCGTGGGCGGGTGATGGCGATGCGCGCACTCGCGCAGGCAGTTCCGGGCACACCTGTGGTGCCCTTCGATGCGCTCCAGTCGGCCCAGCTCCTGCTTGCCCAGGGGCGGCCTCACGACGCCGAGGCGCTGATGCAGGGCGTGCGTGCCGTCATGCCAACCTGCGTCGAGGCCTTCGGTGTCCTGGGCGAGGCGTTGCTGGAGAGCGGCAAGCTCGATGAGGCGTACTCCTTTCTGGCGACGGCCACCATGAGCAACGACAAGCCCGAGCTCCGGCGGCTGCTCGGTGAGGTCGAGCTGCGGCGCGGAAATCTCGCTCAGGCGCGTGACGCCTTCAGGCGTGCGGCCGAGGCGGCTTCCTCCGATGATCGGGCCTGGGCCGCGCTCGGTCTCGTGGCCGCGCGGATGGACGATGGCGCCTCGGCGCGCGAGGCGCTGGACCGGGCCCTTCAGGCCAACGGGACGCTCTTCGAGGCCAGGGTTGTGCGCGCCCAACTGGCCCTCGCCGAGGGCCAGACCGGTCTCGCCCTCCAACATCTCCAGACCGCCCTACGGCAGCGGCCCGAGGACCCCTGGGCCCTGGGCTGGCTGGGGGTGGCTCATCTGCTAGCGGGCAACGCTGCCGCCGCGCTGGACAAGCTGCAGCCGAGCCCCGCCGAGCCCCCGGTCTTTGCGCTCGCTCGCGCCGAGGCGCTCCGGCGCACCGGGAAACCGGCTGAGGCCCTCGCGACCCTGACCGGCCAGCACGCTATCGGAGCGGAATCTGGACTTCTCAGGGCACGCTGCCTGCTCGACCCCGATCGCGGCGCCGAGGCCATCGTCCTCCTCGAAGAGCTGGCGGCGGAAGGCCCGGAGGACACGAGGATCCCCTACCTGCTGGGCTACGCGCTCCACCGCCAGCGCCAGTGGCGCCAGGCCGCTGACCTGCTGGCCTCAACCACGGCTCGGCCAGGCGCGCCCGGGATGGCGAAGGAGGGCGCCGCGCTCGCCGCCGCCACCCTGGCCGCGCAGGAGCTGCTCGACACGGCGCAAGCGCCGCCTCCCCCGCCCCCGAAGCGCTGAAGAGGAAGGGGATTGGGTGTCGGGGATCGGGTGTGGGCCTTTGGCTGTCGGTCTTCTGCCAGGGCCAGCGGCGGTCTGTGCCCACACGAGCTGGCTCGGACTCGCTGCCTTGCCTGGACCTGGTCCAAGTCGAGAGGACGCAATAAGGGCTCGCGCAGAAATAACTTCCGGCTCTCGCATCCCATCTTCGGGCCATCTTCGCCCCGGGCCGCGTCGCGCAATCCTCAACGTAGCGCTGCTACGCCTGCGGTTGCGCTTCCTCGCCCGGGACGAATCTGACCCAAATCTGGGCGCGATAGCTCGGAACCTATTCCTGCGCGAGCCCTAAGCTGGCGCCCATGCCCCTATCCCCTGTCCCCCGTCCCCCTGGGCGGGAGGGGGAACGAACCACGAACCACCATCCACGAACCACGGCCTTTCGGCCAGCTCCTGCCGCCAGGTGCGTGGCGCCTCAGGTCGGTATCTTCCCCGCGAGTTCCTTGAGGGCGGCGGCCAGCGAGGCCGCGGCGCGCGCCGGCTCATGCCCACCTTCTAGCCACGCCTTTCGCGCCGCATGTCGCCGCTTCTGGAGATCCTCGGGGTCGCCGGCCAGGCTCGCCACCCAGCGCACCAGATCGGCCACGCCCTCCCGCCCCGGCGGGATGCGCAGCGCCGCATCCTGGGGAAGCTCGAGGAATTGCCCATATCCCGAGACCACCACCGGCACACCGGTGGCGAGGAAGCGCAGCGCCGCGGCCGAGGTCTCTCCCGCCGTCGGGTAGCGGGGCACGAGCCCAACGTCGGCCGCCGCCAGGATGCCACCCAGCTCCTCGCGGCTCGCGTAGCCCCAGAACACAACGCGGTCCCGCAGTCCGGCGGCAGCGGCCAGGGCGGCAAACGCCGAGCCCTCGGCGCCTTCACCGACGACAACGAGCCGAAACGGCACCTCGAGCTCGGCGAGCGCCGCCAGCGCCCGCAGCACAACGTCGAGACCCTTGACCGGGGTCAGGAACCCGAGGTGGACGAGCGCCAACTCGCCGGGCGCGACCCCCAGCCGGGTGCGCCAGCCCACCCGGTCGCCGGCCGGAAGCTCGGCCACGGCCAGCGGGACCTGGCGAATCGCGAGGTCCGGGCACGAGCGAGCGACCTCGCGCGCCGCTGCGGCGCTGTGGACAATCACCGCCTGGGCGTGGCGCAGGTAGACCTGGCGGCTGGGGAATAGAAAGGGATCCAGCCGGCCGGGAAAGCCCCACTGTCGGGCCTGGGCAAGCGCCCTCCCCGCCGCGCCATGGGCGGTGGCAAGCTCCTCGCCGAACCGCTCCCACTCCCCTGCGGCTGCCTCCTCGACCGCGAGATGGTGCAGCACCGTGTCATGAAGCACGACGATTCCTCCCTGCTGGCGCAGCCGCCGGGCCACCCAGAGGTGATAGGGGTTGTTGCCGAGGTGGAGGAGATTGACCCATCCGCGCGCCGGCCGGCGGCTCGCCGGCACGCGTTCCAGACCGGCAAGAAAGCCGGCTTCTTCCTGGGGCGCCCAGTCCGGCGGCTCCACAAGCCGCAGCTCCGCCGAGCTCGCAAGATCGGGGATGATCTCGGCGGCATAGTCGGCCACGCCAGAACGCGTTGGCGGCAAGGGAGACGCCCAGAGGACTCGCAGCCGCGTCACCACAAGGCCCGTCCGTTGCTTGAACGACGCGATTCCGTGGCGCCAAGAGGCGTGGCCCGTGGCCGGTGGTCAGTGCATGTCAGAGGCTGCGGTCTGCCGCGAAGCTCGATGACGTCGCAGCGGCTGCCGCTCATCCGAGCCGGGCAGTGGAAGCAGCCTGATGCCGTCACCCAGCTTGCTCTGACCACGGACCACGAAACCCGGACCACGTTTCTCCTACCCCTGCTGCGCCGCCAGCGCCTGCTGCTTGAGAAAGGCGTCGATGAAGCCGTCCAGGTCGCCGTCGAGAACGCGGTCGGCATCCCCCACCTCATGCCCGGTCCGCAGGTCCTTGACCATGCGATAGGGTTGCAGGACGTAGGAGCGGATCTGGTTACCCCAGGAGATGTCCTTCTTGGGGCCCTTGATTTTGTCCATCTCCTCCTCCTTCTTGCGCCGCTCCAGCTCCCACAGCCGCGCGCGCAGCACCTTCATCGCCTGCGCCAGGTTCTTAATCTGCGAGCGCTCGTTCTGGCAACTGACGACAATGTTGCTGGCAAGGTGGGTGACACGAACCGCCGAGTAGGTGGTGTTGACCCCCTGCCCGCCCGGTCCGGAGGAGCAGAAGCGGTCGATGCGGAGGTCCTTGTCCACAATCTCGACCTCAACCTCCTCGTCGACCTCGGGGTAGACATGGACCGACGCGAACGACGTGTGCCGGCGCCCCTGCGCATCGAAGGGCGAGATCCGCACCAGCCGGTGAATGCCGTTCTCGCACTTGAGATAGCCATAGGCGTACTCGCCCTGGACCAGCACGGTCGCGGACTTGATGCCCGCCTCCTCGGCATCCTGGGTATCGAGGAGCTCCGCGTCGAGGCCGCGCCGCTCGCACCATTTGAGATACATTCGCAACAACATCGCGGCCCAGTCCGCCGACTCGGTGCCCCCCGCCCCCGGATGCACCTCGATAAAAGCGTTGGCGGTATCGTGCTCGCCGGTCATTTTCGTCTGCAGCGCGATGCGCTCCAGCCGCGGCTGGATGCGATCAAGCGCCTCCTGGAGGTCGGATTCTCCGGCCGGATCCTCGCGGGCGAGCTCGGCCAGAATTTCGATCTCTTCGCCAGACGAGGCCAGGAACCGCGCAGTGCCGAGCTTGCCTTCCACGCCGCGCTGGCGCCTCATGAGCTCGCGGGCGCGCTCCTGATCATTCCAGAAGTCGCCCTTTTGCGTCTCTTCGCTCAGGCGGTCCAGCTCCGCCTGCAGCCGTAATGCGTCAAAGATACCCCCGGAGGCTCTCGATGAGCTCGCGAACCTCCGCAGCTCTCATCAAGACGTCTTCAAGCATTGTTCCCCCTGCCAGGCGTTCGAGAGCCGCGAATGGGCCAGCTTTGGCGGCGCCCGGCGGCGAAGAGTAGCACAGCGAGAAGCCCGATGGCGCCGCGCAGCCAGGCGCCAAACCGCACCGCCGGTGTAATTCCCGCGCCGGGTACTACATCTGCAGCGATGAAACCCTCGCGGCCAAATTCGAGCCGCTCGACGACTCGGCCGTACGGGTCGATCACCGCCGAAATGCCGGTATTCGCAGCCCGAACAAGGTACCGCCTCGTTTCCGCGGCCCGCAGGATGGCCAGCGCCAGGTGCTGCCGTGGCGCCGCCGAGTCGCCGTACCAGCCGTCGTTGGTGATGGTCGTCAAGACCGTTGCTCCGAGCTCGACCTCGGCGGCGACGAGGGCGGGAAAGGCCACCTCGTAGCAGATCGCGACCCCGGTCGGCCCGGCCGGGCCGGGCAGCGGGAGCGCGCTCCTGCCCGGCGTGAACGAGCCCACCTCCCGGACCAGCGCCCGCAGCGCCGCGACCCGGCCGGCGAGGGGGACATACTCGCCAAACGGCACCAGGTTGACCTTGTCGTAGCGCCAGGGCGCCAGCCCCCCCGGCGAGACCGCGAACACCGAGTTGTAGTACTCGTCCGGAGCCGCGCCGAGCCCGATCGACCCGAGAAGGAGCCAGGCGCCGTGCCGGCGCGCCCAGCGCTCCAGCCCGGCCCGGTAGTGTGGATCGCGTTCAACCAGCCGTGGCACGGCGCTTTCGGGCCACACGATCCAGCCCGCCCCGGCCCGACGCGCCTCGTCCGTGAGGCGCCACACCTTTTCCTCGATTGAGGCCAGATTGTCGGCGTCCCAACGAACCTCGAGCGGCACGTTGGGCTGCAACGCGGCCACCTTGATCGCTGGACCCGAGGGTCGAAAGCGAGGCGCCACCGCGGCCGCGAGCCCGAAGATGGCCGCCGCCGCGGCCAGGGCCGCGATGCCCGCCTTGCGCCCGTCGCGCGTGGCGAGCCGGTCGAGACCGGCGCCGGTAAGGTAGATCAGCAACGACAGGCCGGCGGCCCCAACGACCGGGAGCGGTAGCATCAGCGCGGGCGCGGCAGTTGCCAGCGCCGCCGCCGGGTTCCAGGGAAAGATCCAGGGGGGAAGTCGTTGCAACAGCTCCATCGCGACCAGGAAGACTGGAAGCGCCCACAGCCGCCAGGCGGCCGGCAGGTGCGCGCCGGCCCAGCCGGCGGCGCCCCAGGTCAGCCCCATGATCGCCGCCATCAGCAACCAGCCAAGCAGGGCGAATGGCAGTGGCAGGTGGCCATAGCGGTGGAGCACGATCACCACCCAGGCGACCGCGAACGCCCACTGGACGAACCCGGCCAGCCACCCGGCGCGGAATGCCCGCCATCCCCGCGAGTCCGCCAACGCCCTTGCCAGCAGACCCGGAACCAGAAACACGAGCGGCCAGATTGCCGGGCCGGGAAGGGCCAGCGCCATGGCCAGGCCCGCGCCAGCGGCAAGAAGGCGGCGGCGCGAGAAGACGCTGCTCATTACAATCACCTTAGCAGATTGAACCTGCCCGATGGCGGTGGGATTGAGCCTTCAGCTATCAGCTTTCAGCAATCAGCCCCCCACCCAGACCCAGAAGAACAAGGCCAAAGCGCAGGAGTGGTTGCATGCTGCCTGTTGAGAGCTGAAGGCCTTTAGCCTTTAGCCTTTAGCTTCTAGCCTTTGGCTCTTTGTGTCTAGCTGACTGCTGATTGCTGAGAGCTGATTGCTGAGAGCTGATTGCTGAGAGCTGACTGCTGAGAGCTGATTGCTGAGAGCTGATTGCTGACGGCTGATCGCTCCCTTGCGATCGCGACGAACGCCTCCTCCGCGTGGTACGACGAGCGCACGAAGGGACCGGCGATCACCGCGACGCCGAGCGCAGCGCCGGCGGCAGCGAGCTCGTCGAGCTCCGCGGGCGTCCAGTAGCGGGCAACGGGCAGTTGGGCCGCGGTTGGCTGAAGGTACTGGCCGATCGTGACCAGTTGGCACCCAACGTCGGCCAGATCGCGCAGCACCGCCTCGACCTCCTCCCGCCCCTCGCCGAGGCCGACCATCAGGCCCGATTTCGTCACGGGGCCGGGTGAGTGGCGGGCGGCCCCGGCGAGCACCTCGAGCGCCCAGCGATAGCAGCCCGAGCGCCGGATGAGAGGGTAGAGCCTGGGCACGGTCTCGACATTGTGGTTGTAGACGTCAGGACCAGCCGCGAGCACGGCCTCGACCGCCGTCTCGTCGCCCCGGAAGTCGGGCGTCAGCACCTCGACCGTGGGCGCCGGTGAAAGGCCGCGGAGGACCTGGATCACCGCCGCGAAGTGCGAGGCGCCGCCGTCGGCCAGATCGTCACGATCCACCGAGGTCACGACGACGTGGCGAAGCTTCATCTCGGCGGCGGCGCGGGCGAGCGCGGCCGGTTCCCCGGGATCCAGCGGCCGCGGCCGGCCGTGGGTAACCGCGCAGTAGCGGCAGGAGCGGGTGCAGATGTCGCCCATGATCAGGAAGGTCGCGGTGCCGCGCGAGAAGCACTCGCCGCGGTTCGGGCAGCGCGCCTCGTCACACACAGTGCTGAGCCGTCCTCGGCCCATCACCTCGCGCACATTGTGCAGGCTACCCAGGCGGATCTTGCGCTCGCGGATCCACTGCGGCAGGGCCGAGCTGCTCATGGTGCGCCTGCCACTTACTTGACAGGGAACGCGTCGGGAAAGCCCTCGGCATGGAGGCGAGCGGTTACCCTGCCGGCGCTCTCCTGGTCGGGGAAGGGGCCAAGCCGGACACGAAACATGCCGTCCTCGCCCGCGACCACGATGAGCTGCTCGGGACGAAAGCCGGCGGCGACGACTCGCTGGCGCAGGCCGTCCGCCCGCTCGCGCCGCTGCAGCGCCGCGCCCTGGACCCTGGTTTAGGCTTGGGGCTTGGGGATTGGGGCTTGGGGAGAGGCTGGCGCAAAGGCTTGAGGCTTGAGGCTTGACGGTTGAGGGATGGGAGTCGGAACGTTGGTTGCGGCCGCTTGCGCCATGGGGGGCCACGGCGCGGGCGTTGCGGGTGGGGCCGTGGGCGTCGGTTCCACGCCTGCCGCAGGCGCTTGGAGGGCGCTCTCTGGCGTGGTCGCTGCTGCCTCAGAAGCAACGGCCTCAAGCGGACGAACCTCACCCCAGGAGGCCGGGGCCTCCTGCGAGGTGCCGGGTGGGCGTGGCTCCAGCAGACCGACACCCACCCCGAGCGCAAAGGCCACCAGCATGAAGGCCGCCAGACCGCCGATCAGCCAGGCGAGCTGGCGGCCGCTGATGATGATTTCGAAGTGCCTCTGGCCGCTCACTTCGAGGTGCGGCCGAGATCCAAGAACATCCTGATGGTATCGATCGGCAGCGGGAAGACGATCGTCGAGTTCTTCTCGGCGGCGATCTCGGTGAGCGTCTGGAGGTAGCGCAACTGCAGCGCAGCCGGCTCCTTTTGCATCACGCTGGCGGCATCGGTGAGGCGCTGCGCAGCCTGGAACTCACCGTCGGCATGAATGATCTTGGCCCGCTTCTCGCGCTCCGCCTCGGCCTGGCGCGCCATTGCCCGCTGCATCGACTCCGGCAGATCGACCTGCTTGACCTCGACGAGCGCGACCTTGACGCCCCACGGGTCGGTATGGCGGTCGATGACCTCCTGCAGGCGCTGGTTGAGCTTCTCGCGCTCGGCGAGCAGGTCGTCGAGGGCGACCTCGCCCAACATCGAGCGCAGCGTCGTCTGGGCGAGCTGCGAGGTGGCGTACATG
>JAZDGE010000428.1:0-9035 GCA_043807175.1 Acidobacteriota bacterium | reverse complement strand
GCACCGGGCGGGATCCAAGCTCCAGCGGCAGCAGGTGGGTCACCCGGCCGGTCGGAACCTCGCGCGCGGCAGGCGGCGTGAGGGGAGCCTCGACGACCTCGGCGGGCATCCGCATCGACACCGTGCACGCCGCTTCCGCCGCGCCGACCGGGTCGACCCTGAGCCGGTAGCGTCCCGGCCGGAGCTGCGTGGCGATGAGGAAGCTCCAGTCGTCGGGGCGGTCGTCGCTCGCGGCGACGAGCTTCCCGCCCTCATCGCGCAGGCTCGCACGCACGTCGGCGCCGCCGAACGACGATAGCTCCACCAGCCCCGCCTTGCCCACCGAGACGCCGAGCTCCGCTGGCGCGCGGAGGTCGCGGCTTTGCCCGTCCAGTAGCTCGTTGGTCTGCACGCCGACGCGATACGGCGCCAGGTTGTTGCGGCGCATGCAGCGCAGGGCGAGGCGGTAGGCGCCGGCGGCAAGCGGCCCGCTCCAGCGGCGCCCGCCGCCGAGAGCGGCGACCTTGCCCGCGGCCTGCTCGACGCCCCTGCGCTCCAGCTCGCCCTCCATCTCGCCCTCGATTGCGATGCTCACGTATGCGGTCGCGGGGAGCACGAGGTCCCACTCGTCCGGGGGCCGGTCGGCGCCCTCGGCCGCGGTTTCCGTCCACAGGTGGTCCACATTGCAGCCGAGCGGCAGCAGGTGCGGCCCGTGGCCGGCAAGGCGCACCGGCTCCAGGGTGCGCTCGATCAGCGTGACGCGGCGGGTGCTCACGCCTTCGGGAAGGAGGACGAAGCGGTAGGCGCCGGGCTCGAGGCTGCGCCTGATGTCGGCGCCGATGTTGGGGGCGAGGATGGGCCAGCCGTCACCGTCCTCCAGGCGGCAGCGGAAGCCGCGGCGGAGGCCGATGGCGCGCACGCGGTACTCGCCCCGCTCGGCGACCGTGAAGCGGTAGGCGATACCCGCGCCGGCGGCGAGCGTGGCGCGCGCCGGGACGCCCT
Source organism: Acidobacteriota bacterium (assembly GCA_043807175.1). Classification (GTDB taxonomy): domain Bacteria; phylum Acidobacteriota; class Thermoanaerobaculia; order Thermoanaerobaculales; family Thermoanaerobaculaceae; genus JAZDGE01. The sequence continues at coordinate 8,054 of JAZDGE010000428.1, read as the reverse complement.
CGTCGAGCTGGCCGCCGTCGGCAATCGGCGCCTGCTCGAGGGCCACCCCGAGGTGCCCGGCGGAGGCGCCCTGCGCCGTCACGGTCAGGCCGTAGTCGCCCTCGCGCAGGTACTGCTGCACGAGGAAGTTTCTCCCCGCACCATTAGCCGCCTGGCGGTCGAGAGCGACGACCGTGCGGGTGCGCAGCGCGCCGGCGGTCGCGAGCAGCCCGGTGGACTGCAGCGTGTAGAGGGCAGGAGCGGCGGCGCGGACGAGGAAGGTGGCGCTGGCGCTGCGCTCGAGGTCGAGAAAGTGCGGTGCGCCGGGGACAAGCTCGAGAAGCCTGGGCAACTCCGCCAGCATCGGCTCCGGAATCGGCGGCAGTGGGCTTGTCGCCTGCAGCCGCAGCGGCTCGACGGCGAGCGAGCAGATGGCGGTCTCGGCTCCCGAGTTGCGCAGGGCGACGATGTGGCTGCCGGGCTCGACCTGCGCGCTCGTCTGCCACTCCCCGCCGTCGACGGCAACCGGTAGCAGCGTGCCGTCCTCGGCCTCGGCGCGCAGCGTGCCCGGCTCGCGCACGGCTGCCGGTACCGTGATCTCGGCCCCTGGCTGCAAGGCAATCGGCAGCGCCTGGGTGAGGTCGAGCGGCAATGAGCGAAGAACCACGCCAGCGCTCACCCCTGGCTGCTGGTTGAGGTGGAGAACGTAGGAATGCTCGGGGTCGAGGGTGACGCGCGGGAACGTCACCGCCGCCTGCAGCGGCGCCGGTTCGACGGCGCCTCCCTTGCCGAGCAGATCGAGGGCAAGGTCGAGGAGGCCGTAGGGACGGACGGTCACCTCGGCCACCCCCTTGGTTTCGGGCAGCACGGTGAGAACGAAGTAGCCGGGATCGAGCTCCCATGTCTCGCCACTCGGCCGGGCTTGCGGCGACTGGTGGGTGGTGGGAGACGAGAAGAACGGCTCGATGCGGAAGCGCGCCGTCACCCCCTTGGCGGCGACCTCGTACTTGCCCGCCGCGCCCACGCGAAGGAACACCGTCGCCTCGTCGAGGAGGTTGAAGCGGCGCGCCCAGCCATGCTGGCCGTCGATCGTGATCGCCTGGGCGAGGAACGCCTCGCGGTCCGCCGCGCCCCGATAGGAGCGGCTGACGATGGCGGTGGCGTCGAGGGAGTCGGCAGGGTGGCCCGAGTGAATCGTGGACAGCCAGTAGTCGCCGCGCTCGGCGAAGCGGTGCACGCGGTTCTTCTCGAAGTTCTGCAAGGTGTAAAGCTGGCCGGTCTCGGCGGTGATCGTGACGAGGCGGCGCGAGCCGCGAACCTTGGGGCGCTCTATTTCGACCATCGGCGGGAGCGAGCGCTTGTCGATGGTGGCGAGCGGGCCGTCATTGCGGAAAGGGCGCTCCTCATCGAAGCCGCCGACCTGGAGCTGGGCGGAGCGCGCCTCTGGGAGCTCGATGCGGAAGTAGGTCGCCTCGCCCGGCACGAGGTAGCGGTCGATGCCGAGCGGGCCGACCGCCAGCCGGCGCCGCCCGGCCTCGGGGAGCGCCGGAATGCCCCAGCGCAGGTGGAATGGGTGCTCGTCCCCCTCTGCCCAGGGCTGCGGCAGGCCGCCGTACGCGGTGAGGAGGTAGAGGCCAGGCTCGAGCGTGCCGGTGAGGCGGCAGGCGAGCAAGGGCTGCCCGACCTTCGGTGTGATCACCGCGCGCTCGGGCGTGAGGTCGACAAGCCAGATACCGTCGCGCCAGAAGCGCAGGTCGGCGAGGTTGCGGCCCGCCGCCTCGATGGCCACCGGGCGGCGCTCGTCGATCTTGACCCACCACGAAAGCTGCTCGAGGTCGGCGAGGGTGGCACTCACCGGCTGGAGCTCAACGAGGGCAGACGGCTGTGGTGCGTTTCGCTCCGCGAAGGGGTGTACCTGCAGCGCCGCTTTCCCCGAGGCCTTCTCGTGCCCGAGGGTGACGACCTTGAACTCGCCGCGGTCGAGGAACGCCTCGAGCCGGCCATCCTCCTCGCCGGTGCGCCCGGCGATCTCGCCCGGGCCGGCCATGCGGTCGACGAGCTGAAGGGCGACGCCCTGCTGGCTCGCCACGGTGACGGCATAGCGCCCGAAGGCGGCGATGGTGAGGATCGCCTCGTGGCGCCCGGCGGCCGGGACGGCGGCGGGGACAATGGTCGCGGCCGGGGCGGTAGCCGCGCCTACGGGCCCCGCCAGCGCCAGCGCCACCAGGAGCCCAGGCAGGCGGCGCGTCAGCGGGAAGCTCTGTTGGATCATCTTGGCTTGCCACATGGAGGATGTCCTCCGTTTCGCGGGTCGTTCCAGGAAAACGCGCCGGAAAACGCGATGTGCATGAACGGCATGGTTTCTCATGAGGATGCTAGCACGGGCGAGGCCGTTTCGGCGGCCGCCGGCGGCGGGCAAGTGCGACCCAGCCCTGCGCCGGTCAGTGCGCGACCGGGTGGTGTGTGAAGGTGGCGAGTCCATTCGCGTCACTTCAGAGTTGAGACCTTGTCTCGATTTGTGACCGGACCTTGACAAGGCTAGGTAATCGGTCTTAACTTAGCCGCCGTCATCTGGCGTGGTGGGCAACGGTCGGATGATGAGGGGGGAACCAATCATGGCGCTCGTTCAGTGTGGCATCGTGCTGTTGGCCGCTGCATCCACTTTGACGCCTTCGCATCAACTGGCCACGCCCCGGCCGCGGCTGGTGACCAGCCGGCCGGCGCCGACCTACACCGCTCAGCAGGCCGAGTTCTACCTCTCGGCGGCGCAGGTCGAGTACATTCGGCCGGGGTACAAGGTCACCCTGGTCGGCATCACTGACGTGGCGCCGGGGAAGAAGCCGGTGGTCGAGGTCAGGTTCACCGACGACCTGGACCAGCCACTGGACTTTCTGGGCAAGGCCACGCCGGGGCCACTCTCAATGTCCTTCGTCCTCGGCTGGTACGACGCGGCGGAACGCCAGTACCACTCGTACACGTTTCGCAACCGAGGCGGCGTGGTCGGTCCCGGAGACGACCGGGGAGGGAAGTGGAACCACATCGAGCTCGGGCACTCCACCTACACCTTTGCGACGACCCTCCCAGCCAACATGGACCTGACCAAGACCACGACCTTGACCATCTACGGCCGGCGGTCGCTCACGAGCATCATCGGCAAGGACTACATTTTCAACAACATCAACCATGATTTCCGCCCCGACGGCAAGCCGGTGACGGAGACCTGGGCGGCGATGGACGTGGCCGCCTGCAACACCTGCCACGACCCTCTGGCAGGCCATGGCGGTCCACGCAACACGCCCAAGACCTGTGTGATGTGCCACCAGCCGGAGCTTCCCAATGATGCGGCGACCGGCAACTCATTCGACTTCAAGGTCATGATCCACAAGATTCACCGCGGCATGAACCTGCCCAGCGTTGTTGCCGGTGGCAAGTACGGGTTCGGGACCAACGACGATTTCTCGACGGTCGCCCTGCCACAGGACATCCGCAACTGCACCACCTGCCACCAACCCAGCGCTGCGGAAGGACACATCTGGTACACCAACCCGAGCCGGAAGGCCTGCGGCTCCTGCCACGACGACGTCAACTGGGTGACCGGCGAAGGCCATGTCGCCGGCCCGCAGGACGACGACACCGTCTGCGCGATCTGCCACCAGCCCGAGGGCGAGAGCGAGTTCGACGCCTCGATCAAGGGCGCCCACACCATTCCAACCAAGTCGGCGCAGCTCAAGGGCCTGAAGATCGAGATCGTGTCGGTGAGCAACACCGCGCCCGGCAGCAAGCCGACCGTAATCTTCAAGCTCACCAACGGCGACGGCTCCAACGTCGCGCCTTCCTCGCTCAACCGGCTTCGCTTCCTCCTCGGGGGCGCGACAACCGACTACACGACGTATGTTCGTGAGGACGGGGTGAAGGCCACGGCAAGCGGCGACGCCTGGGCCTACACGTTCACCACCGCCGCCATCCCGGCGGACGCAACGGGTACCTGGACGCTATCCGCCGATGTCTACCGCAATGTGACCCTCAACCCAGGTCCGGCGACGGCGGTGCGCGAGGCCGCACAGAACCCCATCGTCCACTTCGCCGTCACCGACGCCCAGCCGGTCGCCCGGCGGCAGATCGTCGATCTCGCCAAGTGCAACAAGTGCCATAACACGCTCGCTCTCCACGGCGGCCAGCGGTTCAAGGTCGAGGAGTGCGTGATCTGCCACAACCCCAACGCGACCGGCGCTGTGGGCCAGACCACCGCCAAGGAGGGCATTCACCTCAAGTGGATGATTCACCGCCTTCACACCGGGGAAGAGCTCAAGCGCGACTTCACCATCGGCAACGCGAACTACAACGAGGTCCTCTACCCCGGTGACCGGCGCAACTGCGAGGCCTGCCACAGGCCCGGCACCTACGACGTGCCGCTTCCCGACGGCGTGCTGCCGACGACGACGCCGCGCGACTTCGTTCCGGTCTGGCAGCCGGCGTCGGCCTCCTGCCTTTCGTGTCACGACAGCATCGACGCAGCGGCGCACGCTTACGTCAACATCGCTCCGTTTGGCGAGGCCTGTGCCTCGTGCCACGGAGAGGCGCGCGATTTCGCGGTATCCAAGGTGCACGCACGCTAGGAGCGCAGCGGGCGGGCCGGCGGAGAAGCCGGCTCGCACGCGCTACGACACGAAAGGTGAACGGGCATGACCAAGTTGTTCCGCGTTGCCAGCGTCGTTGCCGTACCGTTGCTCCTCGCCTCGGTGGCTGTGGCAGCCGATACCGGCACACCTGAGGAGACCGCTTTCAGGCCCTGCCGGGATTGCCACGACACGGTGGCGGCGGACTTCCTCTCCAACCCCCATCGGCGCGCCGTGGCTCCCGCCGACTCTGCCGCCGCCGAGCAGGTCTGCGCCAGTTGCCATGGCGACGGCGCAAAGCACGCCGCCGAGGGCGACGCCGCGCTGATCTCGGTTCCTCGCGAAAGCAAAGGCGCTCAGACCTGCCTGAGTTGCCATGCGCGCAAGGAAGACCTCGCAGGCGCGGCCAGCGGGGCGCATGTCGGCGCCTCGGTGTACTGTGGCGAGTGCCACTCGATTCACGCCGCGCCGGCGGGCGCGGCCAGGCTCCTGCGAGCCAGCGAAGATGAGCTCTGCGCCTCCTGCCATCCGGCGCCGGCGGCCCAGCACCGCAAGCCCTATGCGCACCGCCTCGACCGGGATGCCATGTCATGCGTTTCCTGCCACAACCCGCATGGCGGCAGTGGCGGACGGAGCCTCAAGCAGACCCTCGCCGGCGAGCAGCCTTGCCTGGCCTGCCACACCGAGAAGCGCGGGCCGTTCGTGTTCGAGCATGTGGGCGGCCTCCGCGGCGACTGCATGAGCTGCCACGAGCCGCACGGCTCCAACAACCCCAAGCGCCTGATTCGCCCACGGGTGGACCGGCTCTGCCTCGAGTGTCACACGACCCTGCCCAAGGCCAACCTGGGATCGCAGCCCCCCTCCTTCCACGACCTCCGCAGCCCCCGCTATGCCAACTGCACCACCTGTCACGCCGCGATCCACGGCTCGAACGTCTCGCCGCTGCTGCTGAAATAGGAGAAGAGCGATGGCCAAGCCTCCCGCAAAAATCGCCGTCTTGCTTGCCTGCTGGGCAGCCCTAGCCAGCGCCCAGACCACCTCCTTCTCGCTGCAGCTCGGCTATCAGTCGCTGACCGTCGATGGCAACCAGGAGATGTACCGCAGCCAGGTCAACGAGGACGAGGGCTTCGTCCTCTGCGGCTTTTCGCTTCAGACCAGTGGCACGCCTGATGAGGGCGGCCTTTTCGATCACCTCCGCGTCGACGCCGCCGGCTTCGGTGCCAGCCCGCAGGCGCGCTTTCGCCTCGAGGCCGGCCGCGCCCGCGCCTACACCCTGCGCGCGAGCTACTCCCGGGCCGAGCATTTCAGCGCCCTGCCCGGGCTCGCCAACCCGCTTTCTGGGTCCGGCATCTTTCCCGGCCAACACACGGTCGATCGCGCCTCAACCAGCTTCGACCTCGATCTCGAGCTGCTGCCCGGCCGCATGCTCACACCGCTCGTCGGCTACACCCGCACGAGCGCAAAAGGTCCGGCCAGGACCACGTACTTCGTCGGGCAGGACGAGTTCCGCCTCGCCTCCTCGCTGGACGAGACGACCGACGAGCTGCGGGCCGGAGTCGCCTTCCATGCTGGCACGTTCCACGCCACCTTGCTCCAGGGCTGGCGCAGTTTTGAGCGCAGCGAAAGCCTCATCCTCGCGCCCGGCGCCGGCGCCGGCAATAGCGGCAAGCCGGTTCTCGGCCACGAGGTGAAGCTCGACTCGCTGACCCGCCACGCCACCAGCGAGGGGGATATTCCGATCACCACAGCGAGCTTCTCCGGTCGCCTGCTCGACAGCCGCCTGCGCGTCGCCGGCTCCTTCGTCCGCTCCGAGTTTGAAACCGACTTTACCGAGGAGGAGTCGCTCGCCGGCAGCCTGGTCTCCTTCAAGCTCTCGCGCTTCTTCTCGGGCCTCGGCGAGACCACCCGGGCGCGGGCTGAGGCCCCCGACTGGCGCGGCGAGCTGCGCCTCGAGGCCGAGCTCGTGGAGGGCCTCGAGCTCGCCGCCGGTTACACCCGCAGGCACCGGGAGCGGGACGGCCTGGCAATCGTTTCCAGCCTCTATCAGGGCACCACCGACTTCAGCGGCGGCGATGTCAAGGACCTGGCCAAGGTGCTCGACGCCGCCAACGCGATGGAACGGGACGAGGAGGCGTTCGAGGCCACGGTCTCGTCGCGCAATCTCGGGCCCGTTCGGTTGTGGGCCGGCTTCGCTACCGTAAATGAGGATTTGACGGTTGCCGAGGACGCGGCAGAGATCCTCGTGCCGGGGGGTCAGGGCGGCGCATTCACGCGCGAGATCACCCGCACCACCGCGGGCGCCAGCCTGATCGTGCCCACGCTGCGCGTTTCTCTCGACTGGCGGCAGGATGATGCCGATGGCACCGTCGTGCGCACCGACTACGCCGACCTCGACCGCTGGCGCCTGCGCGCCGAGTGGAAGCCGGTCGAGCAGGTGCGCCTGATCGGCACCGCCGAGACGATGAGCGCCGAGAACCCTGCTGCCGGTGTCAACTACGAGGTCGACACCCGGCAACATGGCCTCGAGCTCGAGGTCTCCCCGTCGGCGGCCATCACCGCCCGCGCCGGCTGGAACCGCTTCAAGCACGAGAGCAACCTGGTGATCCGCCAGCCGCAGGACTTCTCCCTCGTCAGCTCGCCCTTCGCCGAGGAGACTGACGTCCTCGATGCCGGCCTCACGCTCGCGTTTGGCCGCCTGCACTTGGAGGGCAGCTACTCGAAGCTCCAGAACCGCGGCGACTGGGAGCTCAAGCTCAACCGCGGCTTGGTGCGCTGCAGCATTGATCTCACAAAGACGCTGGGTGCGGCGGTAGAGTACGAGGCCAACGACTTCAACGACGACGTCATTCCCCAGGGCAAGTACGCTTCCCAGCGGCTGGGCTTCTTCCTCCGTTGGCAGAGCTGAAACTGGGAGGCTCCGCCTCGAACCGTCGAGGCGGAGGCTTGAGCTGACAGTTGACAGCCGACAGTTTCCCCCACACCCCACCCAGCAGACCCGCCCTCCCGTCCCCCACCCAAATGCAGAGCGAGGGACCTGCTCTCTTCGTGAAGAGGTCCTCAATCCGCAAGCACTTCTGGAACGGGCGATAAAGCTGGTGGAGTAGTCCTGTCATCCCGAGCGAGAGCGAGGGATCTGGTTGGGTGGGTGGCACATGCCCATTCCCATCTCCCTCCCATGTTTCGCTCAGGGGCGCCCCGGCGCGCATCCCCCACCCAGATCCTTCTCGCTCGCCTCGCCTGCGCTCGGCGGCGCGCTCGGGATGACGGCAGAACCCTATGATTGCTGCGAAATCGGTATGACGTGGGGTCCTTCGGGGGGCAGCAGTTCTTCGTGTGGTACTACCGGGAACCAAGCATGCCGGCCCACCACCAGTGCCGTGACCGGGTTCGCCTTTCGGCCTATCCGAGGTCGCGCTCGAGGTGTTGGCGTTCCTCGGCCGTGGTCATGATGATGAGCGT
>JAZDGE010000427.1:0-15027 GCA_043807175.1 Acidobacteriota bacterium | reverse complement strand
ATTGTTGACAAACCGCATATCGACAGCGGCTCGCGATCCTACGGTCGGGGCAGCTCGTGAACATCGACGGGCTCGCCCGCGACGCCGGCCTGCCCTCGTCGACCGCGCGCCGGTGGCTCGACCTGCTCGAGGTGACTTGCCTGGCGTCCATGGTGCCGGCCTACGCGGTGAGCCGGACGACCCGCCTCATCAAGACGCCCAAGCTCCACGCCGCTGACAGCGGCCTCGCCTGCCACTTGTGCGGAGTGGCCAGCGCCGCGGCGCTGGCGCAGTCTCCACTCCTCGGCGCCCTCTTCGAGGGCTACGTCCACCACCACCTGGTGGCGTATGCGAGCCTCCTTTCTGCCCGGGCGCAGGTCCTCTACTGGCGGACCGCCGGCGGAACGGAGGTCGACTTCGTCGTCGAGATGCCCGACCGTCTCTTGCCGATCAAGGTCAAGACCTCGCGCAGCCTCTCGAGGAGCGATCTGAAGGGGCTCGAGGCATTCCTGCGCGAATACCCCGAACGCGCCCCGATCGGCGTCGTGCTCTACGCGGGCAGCGAGTGGCAACGCCCGGCCCGCGACGTCCTCGCCATTCCCTGGTCGTCCTTCGCCGCGAGCTGAGCCGCTCGCCGGAAGAGCTCTCTTCCCCTGGGCGGGCAAGGCCGCCTGTCTTGCCGCCGCGGTTCTCCCTGCCATCGCCGTGAAACGGCGGCCGGCGACACGCGCGCCCTGACTCCCGTCTGGCCGCAACGGCACCCGTCCTTTTGCCACCGTCTCCTGTGCCAGCCCGCCAAAGAACTTTCCTTGTAACTACTCACGAGGCATCCCGGGGCGGGATGCCTCGTGGTTACCTGATAAGCTTGTCCACGGCGGTGACCTCCCTCGCTGGTGACTCCGTCAAGCAACAGCGTAGCCGGAGTCTCACCGCCATCTCCATGTTCTGACCGTTGTGCCAACCAAGTCGCCGTAGAAGGAGGCCGCACTGAGGGACTTCACGCAGCTCAAGGTCTGGCAGAAAGCCCACCGCATGGTTCTCGATGTCTACCGCCAGACACGAGCCTTCCCAGAAGAGCAGCGCTACGGTCTTACGGCCCATCTCCTCAGGTCAGCCACATCCATCCCGTCGAACATCGCCGAAGGCTGCGGGCGGGAAAGTGACACGGAGCTTGCACGCTTCCTCAGTATTGCAGCGGGCTCAGCCAGCGAAACGGAGTACCAGCTCCTCCTCGCTCGCGACCTCGGCTACCTCACCGAAGCGCACCACCGCGACCTCGATACCCAGGTCAACGAGATCAAGCGGATGCTCAACACCTTCATCCAACGCTTGGGCTGACTGCCAATGTCCAGGCCCAATGGAAACAGACCCCCATCCTGCCTACCGACCTCCCGCCCACATCGCCGCCCCACCTCAGCAGCGCTCTCTGACCTAACCGCTAACAGCTAACTGCTAACTGCTGGCGGCGGAGCCGGAACCATTTAGTTGCGGCCCCGCCGCCTTAGCGCTTATGCCCCTATTCCCCGGATGGGCGGGGGAAACGGACCACGGACCACGCCTTTCGGTCGGGTGGGGGGACCTGAGCCCGGCGCCCTGAGCCCGTCTTTCTAGCCTTTCTGCCTTTGCGACCACATCGGGCCGCCGAGCGGGAACATCACCCGGCCGGCCACCGGATTGACCAGCATCGCGAAGGCGATCCACAGGGAGATCAGCGCCAGGCCCACCGTCAGCACGGCGATCGGGAGGGCAAAGGTGGTGGCGCCGCCGATCGCATTGGCGAGGCGGAACGCGTAGATCAGGTCGATGTCGAGGAGGAAGACGAACAGCAGCTTCGAGAAGAAGCCGAAGCCGTAGGTCATGGCGATGAAGATCACCAGGAAGGCGGCGTCGACTGCCATCATCACCGCGTGATCGGGTGCGACTCCGGCCGCCAGTTGCCCCAGCACCCACCAGTTCATCAGCCAGTTGAACGCGAAGGTGGTGAATAGCGTCCCGCCGTAGAGATTGTGGTTGGCGAGCGACAGTACCCCGGCGAGGAGCTGGCCGCCGGCGCCGAAGAACAGGCAGAACATCGCCGCCGTACGCAGTCCCGCCGGGGTCAGGCTGGCGCCAAAGGCGATCGGTACCAGCGCGGCGCAGGCAATCGCCAGCGACAGCAACCCCATTGGTGTCGGCTCGGCGAACGCCGCCTTTCCAGCTTCCCCATGACCAGCATCGCTCATGCTCGCTCTCCTCCGGCGCCACGCTATCACCTCCGGCCGGACGAGTGGAAGCCCTGGGGAGGCTCCGCTTCAACCGTCGAGGTGCTGCCGCTTGCCGGTCGTTTGGGGCGTTTGGCGGCTGGCTGCGTGGTGTTGGCGGAGCCTTGAGTCGACAGTTGACAGTCGACAGTTTCCCCCGCACCCCACCCAGCAAACCCACCCACCCGTCCCCCGCCCAAAAGCACAACTGGAAAAGTTGACTCTTTCGTTCAGATTTTGCCCCGGTAGGACTTCTGGCGACTCGGCGACGCTCACCGCGGGGTGACGGTCTCGATGAAGGGGAAGGCGGCGAAGTCGTCCGGGTTGAACGTGGCCAGGCGCCGGACGCCGGCTGCCTCGAGGCTGGCGGCGAGAGATGTGTCGAGGATTCGTTTGCGGCCCAACTGAAGGGAACCAAGAAGCTCCAGTGTGCGCGCCAGAACGGACGGACTTGGGGTAATCCTCAGAACCTCGGGGGCGTGCCAGAGAACGTTGCAGCGAAGCAGAGCGTCGCCCATCGAAAGCGGCCGCTCGAAACGCCTTCCGTCGGTGGATACGTGGAGGAACTCGTGAATCACCTGCGGCACGAGCCCAAGCGGCTCACACCGCTGTTGGACATGCTCGCGGACGAGATTCTGTGCAGCGGCGTGAAAGGGCGCCCCGCCCATCTGCCAGTTGATCAGGACGTCAGTGTCGAGGGCGAGAATCACCTCGCCCTCATCTCGTCGAGCAGCTCCTCTCGCGTCCACGGCGCCAGCAGGCGGCCGGAGTCGTGAACCGGGAGGGACAGCACCGACGGCGCCTGGCTGTTCTCTTGCCCCAAATACGCGCTCATGGCTTCGCGAACCAGCTCCGCAGCGGGGCGACCCCGCCGGGAAGCTACAGCCTTGAGCTCGCTGTATGCCTCGTCGTCCACGTGGAGCGAAATCACCTTCACGAGGGAAATATATATCTAGAGGAGATATCTGTCAACGAAGACCAGCGCCGCTCGGTTTCAGCGCACATCCAGAGCATTGCGGGCGAGGATGGCCCGGCAGAGGGCCGGCGAGAGGGTGCCCTCGTCGGTGAGAAAGGCGGAGCGAGCGGCGGCCTCGCGGTTCCCCTTGAGCGTGCGGTACTCCCAGAAGAAGCGCCGCTTCGGCTCGTCGGCCACCGCAGGGTCCGCCTCGAAGGCCGAGGGTGGGGTGAGGCCGAGCAGGAACGAGGCGACCGCGCGGGTGGCGGGATCGGCGCTGGCGGCGGCCGAGCGCAGGAGCGCCTCGAAGCGGGGAAGATCGCCAAGCTCGCGGTACAGGAGCGCGATCTCGATGCCGTCAAGGGGCTCGGCCAGCGGAGTCGGGATTGTCTCGAGCAGGCGAATCGACGCTGCCTGCTCGCCCCGCAACTGGTAAACGAGCACCTCCAGATCGAGGGCGGCGCGGGCCGAGAGGTCGTCCCCCATCACCAGCCCGTGCATGCGCTCGCGGTAGGCGAGCGCCTCCTGATAGCGCCCGGCGGTCGCCAGCGCCAACGCCTGCCCGCGCACGCCGTCGAGGACGAAGCGGGCGTTGCGCCCGGCAAACTCGCGCGTCATCGTGGTAAACGCCGCAACCGCTCCAGCCGGATCGTCGAGCTTGAGGTTGGTGATGGCGAGGAGCTGGAGCGCCGCCCAGCGCGCCTTGCCAACCCGGCGGTAGTGGTGGAGGAACTGCTCGAGCTTGATGCGCCGCTGGCCATCGTCGGCGCCGTCCTGCGCCAGCACGAGCGCCGCGCGCTCCGCGCTCGGCTGCTCCCCGAGCTCGGCGACCATATGCCGCCTCACCATCAGGTTGGCCTGGCGCCGTCCGGCCCGGCGAAAGGCGAGGCCGAGGGCATCAAGCTCGACGCCGAGCTGGTACCGCTCGTCGGCGTCGGTGGCGTTCTTCTCAAGCTGGACGAGGGCCTGAAACGCCTCGTCGAGGCGGCCCGCGAGCCTCATCGTCCGGGCCACATTGACGCGCGCCAGGCCGCGATAGAACGCCGGCGCCGGCACTGTCTCGACGCGGCGGAAGGCGGCCAGCGCCTCGGCCCAGCGCCGCTGCTGCGCCAGGCAGACCCCGACCTTGAACAGCGCCTCGCCCGCGATCGGCTTGCCGGCGTGGTCATGGGCGAGGCGCTCGTACTCCTCCTGGGCAGTCGCCAGCTCGCTGCGCTCGTAGAGACGGTCACCGAGGGCGGTTGCGGCCACCAGCTCGGGCGTGCTCTCTTGCAGGACGCGGAGGCGATCGAGGCGGATGATGCCGTCATAGGTGCCGAGGCGCAGGGTGGCGAACTGGGCGGGGTCGAGGGGGAGGGGATCGACATAGCGCACCAGCGGTCGGCCGCCGGCACTCATCTCGAGCAGGTTGCCCTGGCGCATCGCTCCGATTCGGTAGGTTCTACCGACCTCGACCGGCGGCGAGGCGGCGAGGCGGAGCTCGATGCCCGCCCGGTCCAGGGCGGTCATCTCGTTGTCGCCGCCGAAGCCGAGGTAGTAGCCCTGGTTGCGCCTCGCGCTCGAGTCAATGAAGAGCGCGATCTCGTTCTTGCCGCTGCCCGGCAGCACTGCGGCCTCGCACTCGAGCCGGAGATTGCCGCGAAAGGGCGCGACCAGCTCGATGCCGACGAAGCCAACCCCCTGGCCGACGAGCGCGCCCTGCTCGATCCGCCAGGCACCGCTCTCGACTCGATACGCCGGGCCCGGCGCCGCGCGCTCGAACTCGTCGCTGAAGACGACCGCCCAGCCGCCGCGCCGCCGCCGGGCGTCGAGGGCGAGGTAGCCGGTGGTCGCGGCCAGGACCAGAAGCAGGCTCGCCAGAGCGGTGGTGATGAGCCAGTTCCGCCGGATCAGCTTGCCGATGCGGTAGGGAACCGAGCTCGGGCGCGCGTGGATCGCCTCCTCGCCGAGGAAGCGTTCGAGATCCGCGCGCAGCTCCTCCGCCGACTGGTAGCGGCGCGGCTTCTCCTTGGCCATCGCCTTCTGGCAAATGATCTCGAGGTCCTTTGGCACCGTCGGATCGATCCCGCGCGGCGGCCTGGGGTCGCGGTGCAGCACCTCAAACAGAATCTGCATCGGTGGACAGTCGGCAAAAGGCGGCTGCCCGGTGAGCACGTGGTAGAGGGTGGCGCCGAGGCTGTAGACGTCAGTCCGTGCATCGGCGAGATGGCCTTGCCCGGCCGCCTGCTCCGGCGACATGTAGTTGGGCGTGCCCATGATCTGCCCGGTCGAGCTGATCGAGCTCCGCACCCCGGTGCGCGCCGCCAGGCCGAAGTCCGTGACCTGGGGGACGCCGTCGCTGCCGAGCAGGATGTTGGCGGGCTTGAGATCGCGATGGATGATGCCCTGGGAGTGGGCATACTCGACCGCCGCGGCGACCCGTTCGAGCAGGGCGACCGCCTCGTTCCGCCGCAGGCGCCGCTCGCGAATCGCCTCCTGGAGGTTGGGACCGTCAACGAAAGCCATCGTGAAGTAGGGCCGCGAGCCGTGCTCGCCGAGCTCGAGGATGGGGACGATGTTGGGGTGCTTGAGCGCGGCCGCGGCCTCGGCCTCGCGAATGAGGCGGCGGATCGCCAGCGATCCGGCGAACTCGCTGGCGGTCAGAACCTTGAGGGCGACGTCGCGATTCAGGGACTCCTGGCGGGCGCGATAGACCACGCCCATGCCGCCGCGGCCAAGCTCGGCGACGATCCGGTAGGGGCCGATCCGCTCGGGCAGGTCGGAGGCGCCAATCGCAGAGCGCTCGTCTTCGGACAGTTGATCGCGGTCCGCCTGCGCGTCCCGCCCAACTCCGTCTGGCGGCTTGGCCCGGTTGCCCACAAGTGATTCTGACACGGGCCGCCCCCCGCACCGCTGCCCTCGCCCGCGGAAGAGCCCGCACCGCGGTAGCGGGCATCGGACGCGGGGGTTTGCGTTTGCTTCTGTGTGACGGCATAGGACGCTGCGATTTGCGGAGCCAGGTAATACACTCTTGGGCTCCTTGCAGTGGTTGACGGCGGTGCAGGGGCTGTTCCGCTTTGCCTTGGGTGAACCGGGCGCTCCAAGAGTGTCATACCTGGCACCGAGTCACACCTGGCACCGAGGGCCGCTTTGGAGGGGCTGCTTCTGTGGGCGGGCTTCGCATGCTAGGATTTCGTCTCGGCTTCGCTGACGGCTTGGCAGCGGAGCCGGGAGGCACGCATGGGGTCGACATCTCTGCCTGCGGCAACCCTTTCCCTCGGCGCCCCGGAGCTGCCGCGGCGTCTGCCACCGTACCGCCACCCTGCCGCCAACCGCATCAACCCGATGGCCGTTCCCGCCAATAGCTAGGGGGCTGTCCACCTGCGCGCGGTAGCGCCGGACAGACCCCCGCCGCACCCCCAAACAACCGTGAGACCTTGACAAGGCGCCGGCAGGCCGGGTCGGTCGTTCACCCGGGCTCGCAATCGTGCGCCGCAAACGCTGCGTGCCGCACGCCGGCACGACGGAGGCACCCATGAGCTCGACTTACTTCAGCCCGGCAGGAAGCTACACCCCGCTGCTCGACCCCCGTGAGACCGAGCAGGCGATCAAGCTGGTCAGGGACTTCTTTCACCTCGGCCTGGCCGAGGCGCTCAATCTCAAACGGGTGACCGCGCCGCTGTTCGTGCCGGCGGGCTCGGGGATCAACGACGATCTCAACGGCGTCGAGCAGCCGGTCCGGTTTGCCGTCAAGGGCCTTGGCGGCGCCGAGGTGGAGATCGTCCAGTCGCTCGCCAAATGGAAGCGCCTGACCCTCGCCGAGCTCGGCGTCTACCCCGGCGAAGGCATCTACGCCGACATGAACGCGGTCCGTCCCGACGAGACGCTGGACGAGCTGCACTCGGTGTACGTGGACCAGTGGGACTGGGAGCGCACGATTCTGCCTGAGGATCGCCAGGTGGAGTTCCTCAAGGGCATGGTGCGGAAGATCTACCGCGTGCTGCGACGCAGCGAGCGGGCGGTGGCCGATCGCTATCCCGAGATCGCGCCGCAGTTGCCCGCCGAGCTCACCTTCGTGCATGCCGAGGGGCTCGAAGCCCGCTGGCCGGAGCTCACGCCGCGCGAGCGC
This sequence comes from Acidobacteriota bacterium, assembly GCA_043807175.1. Taxonomy (GTDB): domain Bacteria; phylum Acidobacteriota; class Thermoanaerobaculia; order Thermoanaerobaculales; family Thermoanaerobaculaceae; genus JAZDGE01. The sequence continues at coordinate 7,745 of JAZDGE010000427.1, read as the reverse complement.
GAGGACGCAATCGCCTGCGAGTGCGGGGCGGTCTTCATCATCGGCATCGGCGCCCCGCTTCGCTCGGGCGAGCCGCACGACGGCCGCGCGCCCGACTACGACGACTGGATCACGCCCAATGGCGCCGGCTGCGGCCTCAACGGCGACCTCATCGTCTACTACCCGCTGCTTGATCGCGGTTTCGAGCTTTCCTCGATGGGAATTCGCGTCAGCCCCGAGACGCTGCGCGAGCAGCTCGCCCGGCGGGGCCAGCAGGAGCGCGAGCGGCTGTACTTCCACCACCGGCTGCTGGCCGGCGAGCTGCCGCTGTCGATTGGCGGCGGCATCGGCCAGTCGCGCCTGTGCATGTTGCTGCTGCGCAAGGCGCACATCGGCGAGGTGCAGGTGGGAGTCTGGCCGGAGGCAATGCTGCAAACCTGCCGCGATCGTGGCATCCCACTGCTGTAGGTGCGGCCCGCTTGGCGGGAGGGGGCTTTCTCCTTCGTGCGAGGGCTTCGTACGCGACGATTTGCGGAGCCAGGTAAGACAATCCTGGGCTACTGGGAGTGACTCACCGCGGTGGCAGGTTTGTCCCGGCCTGCCGTGGGTGGGCCTTCTCCTTCGTGCGAGGGCCTGGTTCGCCACAGTTTGCGGAGCCAGGTAAGACACCCTTGGGCTACCGGGAGTGGCTCGCGGCGGTGACGCGTCAGTTCCTGTTGTGGCAACAGCCAGACCACCCGGGATCGCGGTGTAAACTCCGGCCGTGCGAATTGTGTTCTTCGGGACGCCGGAGTTTGCCGTTCCTTCGCTCGAGGCGGTGGCCGGCGCCGGGCACGAGGTGCTGCTGGTCGTGTCCCGACCTGACCAGCCGGCGGGTCGCAGCATGCGCCTTACCGCACCGGCGATGGTGGCGGCCGCGCGCCGCCTCGGCCTGCCGGTCGCCCAGCCGGAAAAGCTGGGTGCCGAGGAGTTCGTCGGCCGGCTGCGCGGGTTGCCGGCCGAGCTGGCGGTGGTGGTTGCGTTTGGCCGGCTGCTCGCGCCGCGCCTCCTGGCAATCCCCCCCCGCGGCTTCGTCAACCTGCACCCATCATTGCTGCCGCGGCACCGCGGCCCTTCTCCGATCGAGTCGGCGATCCTCCGGGGCGACGAGGAGACGGGCGTGACGACGATGCTGCTCGACGAGGGGATGGACACCGGGCCGATCCTGCTCCAACGCGCGACGCCGATCGGCGCTCGCGAGCGCTCGCCCGAGCTCGAACGGCGGCTGGCGCTGATGGGCGCCGAGCTGGTGGTCGAGACGCTGGCGGCGCTGGCGATCGGGGCGGTGACGCCGCGGCGCCAGGACAACGCCCGGGCAACGGTCACGCAGAAGCTCGATCGCAAGATGGCGCGGATCGACTGGGGCCTGGACGCGGCGGAGCTGGCCCGCCGGTGCCGCGCCTTCGACCCCTGGCCCGGGCTTTTCGCCAGCTTTCGCCAGTCGCGCGTGAAGGTGCACGGCCTCGAGGTGGCGGCGCCGGCGCCGGCGCCGGGCGGCGAGGCGCCCGGAACGGTTCTGCAGGTCAGTAGTGACGGCATCCTCGTCAGGTGTGGCGGCGACACGCCGGGCCTCCTCACCGAGCTGCAGCGCGAGGGACGCCGGCGCCTGCCCGCCGATGCCTTCATCCTTGGGGAGCGGGTTGCGCGCGGCGAGCGCTTCTCCTGATCCGCGGCAGGGTGCGGCGAGGATTCTCGTCCGGGTGGAGACCGGAGGCGCCCACGCGGCGCGGCTACTCGGCGCCGCACCCGGGGCAATGCGCGAGCTCGTCCTGGGTGTGCTGCGCTGGCAATTGACGCTCGACTACCTGATCGCCCGCCATCTCCGGCTGCCGCTGGGCGAGCTCGAGCCGGAGGTTCGGGCCATTCTGCGGACCGGGCTTTACGAGGCGCAGCGGATGCGTACGCCGGCGCCCGTGGCGGTGGCCGAGGCGGTGCGGGTGGCGAAACTAATGGCGCGGCGCGCGACGGGGCTCATCAACGCGGTGCTGCGGCGCGCCGTGGCTGAGCCCTGGCCCGACCCCGAGGACGAGTCGCTCCCGCTCGCCCAACGATTCTCGCACCCGGCCTGGCTGATCGAGCGCTGGCAAGGCATCCTCGGTGAGGCGCTCACCCGCCGGATCCTCGCGGCGAGCCAGCAGCCGGCGCCCTTGTGGGTGCTGCCGGGGGCGGGCGGCGGGCACGAGATGCGTTTGCCGGGCGTCGAGATCGAGCCCCACCCCTACGTGGGCGGGTGCTTTTCATGCCGTGCCGGGGCGAGCGCGCTCCTGGAGGAGGTGACGGGCGGCCGGGCCTACGCGATCGACCCTCACGCGGTGGTGGTCGCGCGCCTGCTGCCTTGCCCTGGCGGGCTCTGCGTCGACCTTGCCGCCGCACCCGGGGGGAAGAGCATCGTGCTCGCGGGTGAGCGTCGAGCCGGCACGCCAGTTGCCTGCGATCGCCACCTCGGAAGGGTGGCGCTGATGCGGCGGAACTTTCGCCTGCTGCCGGCGCCACCGCTGATCTTCGCCGCCGACGCCACGAGGCCGCCCCTGCGGGCGGGCGGCTGCGCGGCGGTGTTGCTCGACGCGCCCTGCTCGGGCAGCGGAACCCTGCGCCGCCATCCCGAGATTCGCTGGCGCCTTACGCCGGCCCACCTGGTCGAGCTCGCGGGGCTGCAGCGGCGCCTCCTCCGTGCGGCGATCGAGCTGCTCGCCCCGGGGGGCTGGCTCCTCTACGCTACCTGCTCGCTGGAACCGGAGGAGAACGTGCTCGTCCTGGCTGAAGCTGGCCTGGAAGTGGTGCCGTTGGAGGCCAGAATCGAAACCCAGGTCCCTCACCTCGCGCTCCCCGGCGGCGGTGTGATTCTCGTGCCACTCGAGTGGGGCGACGGCTTCACCGTTCACCTGCTGCGCCGCCCTTGAAGCGCATTGCGCAGGCGAGTAAGGTTGTGAGCTGGTCGCAGCAGGGCCAGGCGCCACGGCAGCGGTGATGGGCTGGCTGCTTGCGGGCGTTCCCAGTACCGACCGTGGCGTCGAAGATCGATCGTGGAGGCGGATGGATGGCTGGAAAGACCGAGCTGGTCGAGCGGATCGCGTTCGAGACCGGGTTGCCCAAGGCGCACGCCGCCCGCGCCATCGAGGTGTTGGTGGACGCCCTCGCCGAGTGGCTCCAGGGGGGAGACCGTGTGGCCCTTCCCGGCCTCGGCAGCTTCTATGTCTCGCAGCGTCCAGCCCGCGAGGGGCGCAGCCCCCGCACCGGCGAGCTGGTCCAGGTGGCGGCGTCGCGCACGGTCCGCTTCCGCCCGGGCAAGGAGCTGAAGTCGCTGGTCAATCCGAAGAAATAGCTATCAGCGATCAGCTATCAGCGATCAGCAAAGACCAGAAGCCGAAGACTGACACCAATTCCTCGTCAATCATAGGGTTATTCTGTCATCCCGAGGGCGATGCCGAGCGCGAGCGAGGCGAGCCGGAGGGATCTGGGCGGGGGAACAGCCGCCCACCTACCCAGATCCCTCGCTCCCGCTCCCAATGAACTATCTGCCCGAGTGTCCGAGTAGAGCGAGCGAAGTCGAAGATTTCGGGCCGCGAAGCAGCCACCCACCCGCCCAGATCCCTCACTCTCGTTCGCGATGACAGAAGGCCCCAATTGCGGGCTGGTCATTCCGTCGTCACCGCCGCCACTGCGGCGTACCAGTGCTCGGGATGACACCCTATCCGGACTTTCATCGTCTGGGGTGAGCCGGGGCTCATCGGGATTCCGAAGTCACCACACCAACTTGCGCAGCGTGCTTCGGATGACAGGATTGCTCTACGACGGATGTGAAACTGGTATGAAGGTTCACCGCTGATAGCTGATAGCTGAGCGCTGATGGCTGAGTGCTGATAGCTGAGCGCTGATAGCCGGGTGGGCGGGGGCGCGGCATCAGCAGTCGAAGGCGGAGCCGCCGATAAACTCCCGCAGGATTGAGGTTTGCGGGACGTCGTCCTGAAACACCGGCACGAACCAGGAGAGGAACTTGAGGAGGCGGTAGGCCTCGGTGTAGGTGGCGTGCTCGCGCGGCACCTCGAGCAGGAAGCGCTCGGCGTAGACCTTGAGGACCGCCGGCTCGTAGACGAGGGCCGAGTTGAAGATGGCGTCCGCCTTCTCCTGAAAGGGGAAAATCCCCCTTGCCTCGCCCCGGCGTACGGCGCCCCACATCTCCAGTGTACGGGTCGCGGCATGACCGCGAGCGAGCCGATCGCGCACGATCCGGCGCAGCAGGCGGGAGTCCGAGGTGAAGATGCGGTTGTGATCGTCGAGGGTGAGCTGGGTGAGCGCGGAGATGAAGAGGCGGAACTTAGCCTCCTCCGGCACGGCACCGGTGAGTCGCGGGTTGAGCGCGTGGATCCCTTCGACGAGGAGGATCTCCTCGCGGCCGAGCCGCAGCGTCATGAAGCGATCGCGGGCGCTGCGGCGGCCGAGCAGGAAATCGTAGCGCGGAACCTCCACGACCTCGCCGGCCAGCAGCGCCGCGAGGTGGGCGTTCAAGAGCTCGAGATCGAGCGCCTCGAGCGCCTCGTAGTCGGGATTGCCATCGGCGCCGATCGGGGTCTGGGCGCGATCCACGAAGTAGTTGTCGAGCGAGAGCCCGACCGGCGAGATGCCGTTGACTCGGAGCTGGATGCCGAGCCGCCGGATAAACGTGGTCTTGCCCGAGGCCGAGGGCCCCGCAACCAGCACCACCCGCACCCCGCCGCGCCGCGCCGCGATGGCGTCCGCGATCTGCGCGATCTTCTTCTCCTGAAAGCCCTCGGCGATCCTGATCACGTCGGCGATCTCGCCCGTGAGGCAGAGGCGGTTGAGCGAGCCGACATGGGCCACGCCGAGCACCTCGTTCCAGCGCCGGGTCTCACGGTAGATCGAGAACAGCCGCGGTTGCGGCGCCAGGGGCTGCAGGCGAGAGCGGTCGCCGTTGCGCGGAAAGCGAAGCAGCAGGCCATCCTCGTACGGGACCAGGGCATAGCCGCGAACGCGCCCGGTCGAGGGCGCCACGGCGCCGTGGGCGATGTCGGTGAGCTGGCCGCAACTGACCAGCGGAACGGTCGAGGAGCGGTAGGTGGCAAGCAGCTCGAGCTTGGAGATCTCGCCGGCGGCGCGGAACAGCGCTTCCGCCTCCTCCCAGGTCGTCACCCAGCGTTGAAAGGCGCGATCCTCGTTGCAGATCTCCTCCATGCGGCGGCCGATCGAGGCGACGATCGCCGGCGTGAGCTCCACCGGCGCATGCCAGGAGAAGAAGTAACCGCCGCCCAGCGACTGCCCGACGACGAGCCGAGCCTCGGGATAGAGCTCCCGCATCGCCTCGAGCAGGATCAGGGAGGCGGTGCGGCGCGCCACCGCCTCGCCCTCCCGCGAGCTGGCGCCGACGGCCTCGAGGTCGACCTGCCGGCCGCGCAGCGGGAAGTCGAGCATGACGAGACGCCGGTTGACCAGCGCCGCCAGGATGTCGTGCCGGTCCTCGCCGTACACCTGGGCGAGAAACTGCGCGACCGTGGTGCCGCTCGCCACCTTTCGGCGCTCTCCGGCAAAGCTCACGACCAAGGTCCGTTCAGGCAAAGCGCCCTCCGCGCGGGGGATTCTACTCGGAAAGGCCGTGGTTCAATGTTCGCGAGAGTGTTCCAACTGCGGGAGGTCCAAGTCCAGGTCCAGGTCCAAGTCCAACTCCAGGACCAGGTACACCCTGGGGTGAGCGCTCCCGCTTATCGCCGGGTCGCGATTGCATACGTCTTTCTAAAACCAAAAACCCGAAACCCGATACCCTATACCCGGGCATCAACCCGGGCCGCCAAACGTTAGAATCACCGGTTGGACCGGTGGCGCGAGGCGCGCGAGCCGGAGCGGGGAGCGAGCGTGACGACCAACGCAAGCAAGAGCAGACTGTTGGCGGCGATCGAGACGATCACGGGTAGGGTCGAGGAGCGCGGCGAGCCGCTCTTTCACGGCGGCGACCAGCCGCTGCCGCAGAAGCGCGAGGTAATCGCGATCGTGCGCGGCCTCCAGGAGGTGATCTACCCGGGCTATTTCGGCGAGCAGGCACTCTACCGCGAGTATCTTCATGGCCATCTGGGAGACCAGCTCTACGTCGTCTCGCGCCGGCTCGAAAGCGAGGTGCGCAAGGCGATGTGCAGCGAGTGCCGCCGGCCCGGCGGGGGCAGCGTACGGAGGCCTGCCGGGGACGCGCAGGAGGCGGTGACCACCTTCTTCGAGCGCCTGCCCGAGGTAATGGACCTGATCGCCGCCGATGTCGAGGCCGCCTACGCGGGAGACCCGGCGGCCACCTGCCTGGAAGAGGTAATTCTCGCATACCCGGGCGTGAAGGCGGTCTTCACCTATCGCATCGCGCACCTCTTGCAGAGCCTGCAGGTGCCGCTCATTCCCCGCATCATGACCGAGTTCGCCCACAACGAGACCGGCGTCGACATCCATCCGGGCGCCACCATCGGCCGGGAGTTCTTCATCGACCATGGAACTGGCGTGGTGATAGGCGAGACCACGGTGATCAGCGACCGCGTCAAGCTCTACCAGGGCGTGACGCTGGGCGCGCTCTCCTTTCCGCGTGACCAGGCGGGGGCACTCCTGCGCGGGTCCAAACGCCATCCCACCCTCGAGGACGACGTGGTGGTCTACGCCGGCGCCACCATTCTCGGCGGCGGCACGGTCATCGGTCGCGGGTCGGTGATCGGCGGCAATGTCTGGCTCACGAGCTCGGTGCCAGCGGGCTCGCGGGTGACGCTCTCGCGCGACCAGGTCGCCTACGAAATCACCTCGCCCGGCTAACCGTCTGATCGGGGCAGGATGTGAACGAATGAGCCAAGTCTTCAAGTCGAGCGCTTGGGCGGGGGACGGGCGGGAGGGTTTGCTGGGTGGGGTGTGGGGGAAACTGTCAACTGTCAACTGTCGACGCGAGGCTCCGCCTCGTCGGTTTGAGGCGGAGCCTCGCTGGGAAGGCGCGCGTTGACCCCCCCGGAGGCGTCTGCTAGGGTGCGTCGCATGTTGCGACGCCTCCTGAGCCCGTGCCTGCTCGTTGTGTGTGCCGCGGCCGCCGCGCAGGACCCGCTCCCTCCCGCGCTCAAGGGGTCGGAGAAGCTCGCCGCACTGCTCGATCAGGTGAGCCAGGCGCAGGCGAGGATCACGACCCTGGAGGCGAGCTTCGAGCAGCGGCGCTCGAGCCGCCTCCTGGCGCGACCGAGCGACTCAAAGGGACGCTTTTACTTTCAGGCGCCGGACTGGGTCCGCTGGGAGTACTCCGAGCCGCGCCAAATGACGGTGCTGCTCTCGGGGGGGGTCGCGCTCACCTATCGCCCGGCTGAGAAGCGCGCCGAGCGCGTCGAGGTGGGGCGCGTGCAGCGGCGCGTGCTGCGCTTTCTCGGCGCCGCCGAGCCGCTCGCCGCGCTCAAGCAGTACTTCAGCTTCACCCTGCGCGACCCGGGCGACGCGCGCAACTACACGCTGACCCTTGCGCCCACGACGTACCAGCTCAAGAAGCGCATCAGCTCGGTCGAGATCGAGATCGATCGCGCCCGCTACCTGCCGGTCGCGGTCTCCTACACCGAGCCGGATGGCGACCGCACGGCGTACTCGTTCCGCGACATCACCGTCAACCAGCCGCTCGCCGGGGGGCTCTTCAACCTCGAGCTTCCGAGCGATGTTGAGGTGGTGCGGATCAAGCTGCGCTCCGGTGAGTAGAAGCAGGGGACCGGGGTCCGGGGTCC
>JAZDGE010000426.1:0-2093 GCA_043807175.1 Acidobacteriota bacterium | reverse complement strand
AAGCCTGCGACTGATGAGGAATCGGTATGAGAACCGCGCGCAGGACGAGAATCGGTGAGAAACGCGGACCAGCCGCCCTCGCCGCGCTTGACGCCGGCCGAGCGGCCAACCAAACTGGGTGCGATGGGGCGTCTCCTGCTGCGCTGGCTGGCTGCCGGGGTATTCGTCGGGCTCGCGGTCGGGGCGATCGCGGGCGTCGCGCTCTCACGCGGGGTGAAGCTGCCCGCGGTGGAGGCCCTCACCACCTATCGGCCGGCTTCCGCCACCCAGGTGCGCGCCCGGGATGGCTCGCTGCTCGGCACGTTCGCCCTCGAACGCCGCATTCCGCTGCCGCCGGAGCAGATTCCCAAGGTCTTCCGCGAGGCCGTGATCGCGGTCGAGGACGCGAGCTTCTACCGCCACACCGGGCTCGATCCCAGGGGCATCGTGCGCGCGGTGCTACGAAACCTCCTGTCGCGGCGCACCGCGCAGGGCGGCTCGACGATCACCCAGCAGTTGGCGCGCCGCCTCTTCTTGACTGACGAGAAGACCTTCCGGCGCAAGTTTCAGGAGGCGCTGCTGGCGATCGAGATCGAGCAACGTTTCTCCAAGGACCAGATCTTCACCCTCTACGCCAACCAGGTGAATTTCGGCCACGGCAACTACGGCGTCGAGGCCGCCAGTCGATTCTACTTCGGCAAGTCGTCGCCGCAGCTCACCCTTGCCGAGGCGGCGCTGCTCGCCGGCTTGCCGCAGCAGCCCGGCCGCCTTTCGCCTCTCAATAATCCCGAGCGGGCCCTCGCGCGGCGCAACCACGTGCTCACCCGCATGCTCGAGGAGCGAATGATCGACAGCGCCACCTGCCAGGCCGCTTCGCGGGCGCCGCTTGCGGTGCGCTCCGGGTATGAGCGCGAGGCAACGGCCGCCTACTTCGTCGAGGAGGTGCGGCGGACGGTTGAAGACACCTTCGGGACCCGCGAGATGCTCGAAGGTGGCCTGGCGGTCGAGACGACGCTCGATCCCGGCCTGCAGACCCTGGCCGAGGATGCCGTTCGCGAGGGTCTCGTCGAGCTGCAGCATCGGCTCGGCTGGCCGGGCCCGCGCCGCAACATCCTTGCCGAGAACGGCGGCGCTACTAGGAGTTGGCGCGATCCCTCCTGGCGCTACCTGCATTGGCGGAAGGGCGAGCTGGCCTACGCGGTGGTGGAGGAGATCCAGGCCGAGCGGGCGAAGCTGCGCATCGACACCCGCGCGGCAGAGCTGCTCGTCGAGGGCGCAAAATGGACCGGCCGCACGAACCTCACCCGCCTCGCGCGGCCGGGCGATGTCCTGCTCGTCCGCCTGCGAGAGGCAAATGCGGACACGGCCAGGCCGGTGCCCGTGGACCTCGAGCCCGAGCCCAAGGTCGAGGGGTCGCTGGTGGTGCTCGACAACCGCACTGGCGCCGTGCTCGCGCTTGTCGGCGGGTTCGACTTCGACCGCTCGCAGTGGGACCGGGCGATGCAGGCAGCCCGCCAGTGTGGCTCGGCATTCAAGCCGTTCGTCTACACCGCCGCCTTCGAGCGCGGCTTTCAGCCCACCGACCTCATCCTCGACGGTCCGATCCTGCTCCCCGACGAGCGGGGCGAGCTCACCTACTGCCCCCTCAACTACTACCGCAGGTTTGAGGGCATGGTGACGCTGCGCTATGCGCTCGAGCACTCGCTCAACGCCGCCGCGACCAAGCTCCAGCAACTGACTACCGGCGAGGCGGTGATCGAGGTCGCGCACCGGCTGGGCATTCGCAAGACGCTGGCCCCCTACTCCTCGCTCGCGCTCGGCTCGTTCGAGCTGACCTTGCTCGAGCTTTCCGGGGCCTATGCGGGCATCGCCAACCGGGGCCAGCTCGCCGAGCCCTACTTCATCGCGCGCGTCCGGAATGCCGAGGGCAAGCAGGTGCTCGAGAACCGGCCCCGGGTGCGGCAGGCGATCCGCGAGGATGTGGCCTACCTGATGACCCATGTGCTCGAAGGGGTCGTCCAGCGCGGCACCGCGGTGACCGCCAAGGGCCTCCCCGGCCATCTGGCGGGCAAGACGGGCACCACCGACCGCTACACCGACGCCTGGTTCGTCGG
>JAZDGE010000425.1:0-5795 GCA_043807175.1 Acidobacteriota bacterium | reverse complement strand
GCGGCGGAGCCGCAACCAAATGGTTCCGGCTCCGCCGCCAGCAGTTAGCAGTTAGCTGTTAGCTCAACGGCAGTCTCCCAATGCGTGCTAAGCGCGAAATCTCGGGTCGTAGTTCTGGCGCAAAACACGATTCCCGTCAGTGGATTTGGAGCATTGCGTCGGCCCTTTGCCTCGAATTTTCGAAGTTGCCGAACGGTAAGTGGCTAAAGGCTGGGCGGGTGGGCGGGGGTAAGCTTGCTTCTACGAACCCTTCCTCAGCGCCAGGACAAGCGCGATTAGGAAGAGCGGCGCCCAGACCGCGGGCGACTTCCCGAAGGCGGCGAGAATCGCGCCGGCGACGAGGCAGAAACCCGCAAACAGCGTGCCGCGCACGCCGGCGAGCGGGTTTTCCGGCGGCCGGCGGGTCGAACGTTCGAGCACCCGCAGGCCCTCGGTGACGAGCAGGGGTACCTTGACGAGCGCGTCCACGATCTCGGGGGCGCCGCGCAGCCCTTCCCTGACCAGCCGCAGCGGGTTGAACTGGTTTAGGAAGATCCGCGTGATGTGAGGCTGCGAGACCGCGGCCACGTCGAAGCCGGGCGCCAGCATGTGCCCGACCGCCTCGTAGGTGACGAGCGCCTTCACCATCAGCACCATCTCGACCGGGAAGTACATCCGGTAGGCGGCGCCGCGGCTGACCGACTCGAGGATCAACCGGGCGAGCGAGAAGTCCTGGAAGTTGGGGACGCGCCGCCAGCGGCGGCTCACCTCCTCGACCTCGCGGCGAAAGCCGACGGGATCGCCGCCCGGCCCCGACTGGGCAATCGCCGCCAGGTAGCGGGCGGCGTTCTCGGTGTCGCCCATGACCAGGCAGTAGTAGTAGTACAGGAGCGTCCGGCGCAGCTCGTCGTCGAGTCGGCCCACCATGCCAAGATCGATAAACCCGGCTTTCGGACCAGGGAGGATGATGAGGTTGGCGGCATGGAGGTCGGCGTGAAAGAAGCCGTCGCGGTAGATCATGCGAATGATCGCCGCGGCGCCGAGGTCGACCAGCCGCGCGCGGTCCTCCTCCGGCAGTGCCTGCGCCTCGGGCGAGCCCGGCTTTGCGCCCTCGAAGTACTCCATGCACAGCACATTGGCGCTCGAGTACTGGCGGTAGATGCGGGGGAACACGACGTCGGGCAGGTCCTTGAAGTTGGCGGCGAAGGTCTCGGCGTTGTCCGCCTCGCGGCAGAGGTCCACCTCGCGCAGCGTGTAGTCGCAGAACTCCCGAATCACCCGGCGCGGCTGGAAGCGCGGCAGCAGGGCCTGAAGCACTGCGCCGAGGAAATTGAGCAGGCGGACGTCGCGCTGCACCAGCTCGCGAATCCCCGGCTTGACCACCTTGAGGAGAACCGACTCGCCAGCGACTGTCGTCGCCCGGTGAGCCTGCGCGATCGAGGCCGAGCCGACCGGCGAAGGGTCAATCCGGGAGAACATCTCCTCGAGTGGGCGGTGAAGGTCCTCAACCACCAGCTCCTGGAAGCGCGCCGGCGGCACCGCCGGCAGTCGGTCGAGCAGGTGCCTCAGCTCATCGGTCACCGCGCTCGGCAGCAGGTCGCTGCGCAGGGCCAGCACCTGGCCGAGCTTGATGTAGGTGGTGCCGAGAATCTCCATCCGGCGGCGCAGTTGCACCGGGAACGGCAGACCCACGAGCGAGCGCTTGACGAGCGGGCGGAGCAGAAACGCGAGTAAGCGCTGGATGGCAAAGCGCAGGCCGCGACCGGTGCCGGTTTCCCTGCGGTGGCGCACGTAGGCGACATAGCCGCCCAGCAGCAGGCCGAGAAAGTGGCGCTCGGTGGTCAGCAGGCGGCGCAGGAGCCCGGGCGGGCGCACCTCCACGAACAGCTCGAATTGGCGCCCCTCGCCATTGCCAGCCGCCCCTCTCGTGTCGTCTTTCTCATCAGCCCTGTTCACCATTCCATCGTACGCTATTGGCAGAGGCCCCCACTCGCCTGTCCGGCTGTTAGCTGCTAGCTATCAGCCGATGGCCGATGGCCGATGGCCCATGGCCAATAGCTCCCCCTCCCACCCGGGGGAAAAACCCGTGCTGCTGTGAGCCGCCTGTCCCACGCCCCAAGCCTCGAACCCGGCTTTTTGCCTATAGCCTTTAGCCATGGGCCATCGGCCGGTTACCTGTTCCTCCCGTACTTCTCGTGCGAGGAGACCCAGTCGAGTGAGGAGATCGCCGCTCCCAGCGAGAGCTCGCCGGCGAGCGCGACGCCGGCGACGATCTCGGCCAGCTTGTTGACCTTGCCCTTGCCGACGCAGCCCAACACCTCGAGGCACTCGCGCTGGGTCGCGAGGCCGGTGCCGCCGCCATGGGTGCCGACGATCAGCGAGGGAATCGTGAGCGAGATGTAGAGGTCCTTCTCCGGGGTCAGCTCGGTGTAGAGAATTCCCGCCGAGGACTCCGCCACATTGGCGACGTCCTGGCCGGTGGCGATGAACATCGCGGTAATGCCATTGGGCGAGTGGGCGCCGTTGTTGTTGGCACCCGAGAGAAAGGCCCCGAGCGAGCCCACCCCCCAGTGATAGTGCAGGCTCTCGGGCTCGACCCGCATGTGCTCCAGGAGGATCGTGCGCGGCACCACCGCCTCCGCCGTCACCCGCTTGCCGCGCGTGCGCATCATGTTGACGTGCGACGCCTTCTTGTCAGTGGCGAGGTTCGATTCGAGGTAGAACTTCCGCACCGTGGTGACCTGCTCCAGAATCCACGAGCAGGCGGCGAAGGTCGCTCGTCCCACCATGTTCTGGCCGGCCGCATCGCCGGTGGTGTAGTTGAAACGCAGGTAGGCGAACTTGTTCGACAGATAGGTATCGATGTAGAGCAGCTTGGCGACGCTCGAGGTGGCCTCGGCGGCGTCTCGGATCGGACCCATGTGGGTGTCGACCCAGGTCTTGAACGCCCGCGCCTCGCGCGCCGAGTCGAACACGAACACCGGCGCCCGCTGCATGCAGTCGGCCTGCACCGTGCAGGTGACGCCGCCGGCCAGGGTCATCACCTTCATCCCGCGGTTGTAGGAGGCGACCAGCGTGCCCTCGGTCGTGGCCAGGGGGATCAGGAAGTCGCCAACCGCGTGCTCGCCATTGAGCCTCAGTGGACCGGCAAAGCCGATCGGCACCTGCGCCACCCCGGTGAAGTTCTCGATGTTCCCGGCCGTCATGCCAGGATCGAACGAGTACTGCGGGAGATGCTTGAGCCTGGCTCCCGTGAACTGCTCGACGAACTTCCGCCGCGCCGCGAGGATCTCTGGCGTGCAGTTGTTGTCCTTGTCGGCGGGTATCGCCACCCGCGTGTGCTTGACCTCGGCGATCGCGTCCTTGACGGTGAAGGCGAATTGCCCGAATGGTTCGGCCTCGAACGCGATCGTGATCTCGTGCTTGCCGACCCCAAGATCGCCGTTCTTGGCGCTGATTTGCACCACCTTGCGCAGGGGAAAGGAGACTGCCGCGTCGGGTGTGACCTCGGCCCCCGGGACCGTCACGCCACCCCCGAGATCGAGTGTTAGGCGGTCGAGAGGGATCGTCTCATCGTCGATCTTCACCCCGATCAGGCGGGTCAACCGGGCATCGGAGAGCCGGTTCTTGAGCGCAAATCGAACCCCGCCCGGCACGTTCTCCAGGCTGCCAAACGTATAGAGCTGCTTCAAGATCAGTGACGGTACCTTCATCGTCTCCCCCCGGCGGTGCGGATCGCTGCCCTAGAATAGCACCGGCCGCCGGGTCCGCCGAGCCGAAGCGTGCAGCGAGCCGGGCGAGCCGGAGGCGTGTATGGCGCTCGCTGTGTTCTCGCAGGAGTGGGCCGAGGAGTGGCGTGAGAGGATCAACTCGAGCCGCGGCTTTCGCCGGGCCGGCGCGCGCTGGCAGGATACCGTCGCCTTCGTCATGACCGCTGGCGAAAGCGAAGCGACCGGCAGTGAGCGCACCGTCTTCCTCGATCTTGCCAATGGCGAGTGCCGCGCGGCCCGTGCCGCCCGGCCGGCCGATCTGGCCGGCGCCTCCTTTGTCGCCGTCTCCGACCCGGCGACCTGGCGGGCCGTGCTCACCGGCGAGCTCGACCTCGTGATGGCGATCATGCGTGGCAAATTCAGCCTGAGGCGCGGTACCCTCGCCGCCCTCCTGCCCCACGCCAGCGCCGCCAACGAGCTCCTCGACACCGCGCAGCTCGTCGAGACGAAGTTTTGAGAGGCGGCTCCCGACCGCCCGCCCGCCCAGCCGATTGCCGATGGCCGACGGCCGATGGCTAATGGCCGATGGCTAATAGCGTTTAGCTCTTAGCCTTTAGCTATGGGCTATGGGCCATTGGCCATTGGCTAGCGCCCCTCGCTGGCGGCGGGGAACTTCGCGCAGGCGTACTCCGCCAGCGCCGTGATGGTGAGCGACGGGTTGGCGCCGAGGTTGGCGCCGACCACCGAGCCATCCATCACGAACAGGCCAGGGTAGCCGAACACCTCGAAGCGCGGGTTGGTGCCAGGCCCACCACCCTTGACGAGGCGTTGCAGCGCGCCCATGACGAACTTGAAGTAGCGCTGCCCGGGGCGGCTGGCGCCGTGCAACGACCGGATCACGTCGGGTTTGGTGGGCCAGACCCCCATTCATCCTGGCAGCCGACCGCGAGCCTCGGGCACCATGCCTAATAGAACTCAGTTCCAACTGGTGTGATGGTGATACGCGCCACCAATACGATCACACTCCTCCGGCAACCCCAACATCCTTGCCGTGCACCCGTTGGGCCCTCAGGGCTTGACAAGCCGTGCGGGCGGCGTAGATTCCAATGTCATGATTCTGAACTTCTCACGGCTTCACAGGGCTGCCAAGGAAGAATCAATGCGGGTTGCGTTCGGAGCACCTCACGGGGAAGGAGGGTTTGCGGTGCGCGCTGAGATGGGGATGGTGATGGCTTCGCGGCGGAACACTGGCTTCCGGCGCAAGGGAAGGTGGTGCGGTGCGCTAGTCGCGTTGGCGGCGCTCCTGGTTAGTAACGCCGCAAGTACCTTCTCGTGCAGGATTGGTGGAGCGCTCGGCCAGTCCGAGGTGGTAAACCTCCCTGTGCCGGACGTTAGATGGGCCCGCACTGGTTTTTGCGCCGCCGCGTGCGTCAAGATGTGGCGGCTGTTTTGTCTGCTTCCAGACGACAAGACCCAGGAGGTGATCAACGCCTACATGGGTGGTGGGCAAAACGGGCAAGTGGCTCCTGACGCCATCCCAATGGGAGTAAACGCGCTTACTTGCACGAAGGACGCCTACTGGGACGCTAACGCCGTCTACTATCTGACGGATTCTCTGGCCAAGCAGATCGCTTCCATCGACAGTCGGACCCCATTGATCGCTCTGATCAATGACGGACTCCACGCGGTGATTGTCACCGGGGGCGAGTATCATCGTGATCTGGACAAGTACTACTGGGATACCGTGACCTACAACGATCCGGCGGTTGGCCCGAGGTTGGCGACGGCTGCTGAGTGGGTCGCCCCAAGCATGGCTCTGTTCGTGCCGCCAGGTTCCAACACCCTGCAGCAGGTGATCTCTACGGGCGCCACCGCTGGCTGGCGGGAGTACGCGCAAAACACGAGCGCCGTCGAAATCACGGAAATGTGCAAGAGCTGCATCAAGTACCGGGATAACTAGAGGGGCGCGAGAGATGACACGAGCAGTCGCCGTAACCGTTTGTAGCGCACTCTTGGCCGCCGCCGCTGCATACGGCCAGGGACCGAGCGATTGTCGCGGGGCCAATGCGCGGGATTGGGCCGAGTATCGCGCCAACCTGGCGCGGC
>JAZDGE010000424.1:0-2166 GCA_043807175.1 Acidobacteriota bacterium | reverse complement strand
GATCACGGGTTGGGCGAGGGAGAGGTCCGCGATCTCGATCAAGTTGAGCTGATCGGCGCTCGCCACCGTGAGGGTGTAGGGTGCGCTGGCGGCATCAAAGGTGAAGAGGCCATCGGTGTCGGTGACCTCAATCTCCCCGGCGCCAAGCTGCTGGTTCAGGGCGACCATCGCCCCGGCCTCCGGCGCGCCGTCGGCGCCCACGACGCGGCCCGCGATGCTCAGGGCTTGGACGGTGACTGCGAGGGACAACGCGTCCGTAGCCGCGGTCGGCGTCGAGCCGCTCAGGGTGAGGTTGGCGGTGCCGAGGGTGGCGTCCGCGGGCACCGCCAGGCTCATGACCACGGCGGTGTCCTGCGCCTGGACCGGGTGCGGGTAGAACTCGGCGACGAAGCCGGCGGGGCTGGCGGTCACGCTCAAGGTGATCGCCTCGACGTTGCCGCCGAAGCGGGTGACGCCGAGGTCGATGGCTACGGTGCCGCCCGGGGAGACGCTGGGCGCGGTCGCCGGACCGACCAGCTCGAAGCCGTTGGTGGCGCCAGTGATCTGGACCGATAGCAGGGTGGTAGCCAGGACGCCAGGCCCCTGGCCGCGGATCACGACGTCGGCGGTGGTGGAGACGGCGGAGGGAGAGACGCTCAGGGTGAGCACGCTGGCGTTGTCGGTGGGCGCCGACGGGTTGAAGCTCGCGGACAGCCCCGCCGGGACGCTTCCGGCGAGGGAGAGCAGCACGGGCTCCGCGAAGCCACCGCCGCGCTGTAGGCTGACGTCGACGTCGGCGGAGTCCCCGGCCGGGATGGTGATCGACAGCGGGCTCACGGTCAGCAGCAGCTTGCAGTCAGAGGTGCTCACGCAGAGCCCGAGCTGGCACATACCGCAGGTCCCGCATTCGGTATCCCCGCTGCACCGATCCAGGCAGGCGCCGCCGTAGGTGCAGCCTTGATCGTCGGGGCATTCACAGGCGGAGACGTCCGCCGGCGCCCCACAGGCCGAGAGTCCCACGGCAGCGAGGGCGGCGCCGATGAAAGTAAGGCAGCGTGAGAAAGACAGGCTCCTTAGCATGCCGTTAGCATAACGCAACTCGGGAGGGTGGGCGACAAGTTAGCCAGCGGGAGAGGCCGTTCAATTTCGCAGCCGACGTGGAGTTGGCAGCTGGCAGTATCCCCAAGAGCGCAGCGAGTACTTCCACAGCTACGAAGCCGGCTCCGCGGGGCGCGGGCGGATCCCCGAACGGCTGCTGAGCTGAGCAGCGCAGACGTCCACGGGTTGATGGAGCACAACCCACTCGCCTTCTGCGCCGCGGCGGCGGGGCTGGTGGGGGACGGAGGCTATGACGCCTGTACGGCGGTGGGCGCGGGCAGGGCGCGCCGCAGCTTCTCGATCAGCCCGCTCTCGATCTGTTGCACCCGCTGGCGGGTGAGGCCGAGATCCGCGCCGACCTCGGCGAGGGTGGGCGGATCGGCGCAGAGGAGGCGATGGTCGAGGACGAAGCGCTCCTTGGCGTTGAGCTCGGCGCGCGTGTCGTCGAGGGCGGTGGCCAACAGGCGTTTCTGCTCCCGGTGGGCCGCCAGGGTCTCGGGGTCGAGGGGCGCGGGGTCTGCGAGCTGGTCGACGAAGGTCGTCCCCTCCTCCCCCATGGGCGCGTCGAGTGAGTAGTCGCGGGCGGCCAGCCGGACCTCCATGTCGGAGAGCTCTGCCTCGCTGACCCCTAGCCGGGCCGCGAGCTCACCGGCACCCACCTCGCCCTGGATCTCCTGCTCGGCCCGGGCTCGCGCCCCGCGCAGGCCGAAGAACAGCCGGCGGGCGACGTGGCCGGCGCCGATCTTTACCTGAGACCAGGAGCGAACGACGTAGGCCTGGATCTCCGCCCGGATCCACCAGACCGCGTAGGTGATCAGGCGGTAGCCGCGGCGGGGGTCGAAGCGCTTCACCGCCCGCATCAGGCCGGCGTTCCCCTCCTGGACGAGATCCAGGAGCTTCATGCCGTAGCCGCGGTACTCCAGGGCGATCCGCACCACGAAGCGGAGGTTCGCGACCACCAGGCGGTGGGCGGCCTCTATCTCCCCGTGGTCACGATAGCGCAGGGCGAGCGCGAGCTCCTCCTCCCGGGTCAACAGGACAAAGCGATCAACCTCCCGCAGGTAGTGGGAGAGCTCGCGGTCTTGGAGG
>JAZDGE010000423.1:0-6261 GCA_043807175.1 Acidobacteriota bacterium | reverse complement strand
CCGGCGGAGCTCCAGGCGAAGAACGCGAAGGTTGCGGCCACCTTCAACATCGGCGGCCCGATCTGCGCCTCGGTCTGCACCGTGCTGAAGCCCGCGAGCTGACGCTCGCGCGCGGGGACCGGGGTCCGGGGTCCGGGGTCCGGCCCCCGCCCACCCAAGAGACGGGGGACTGGGGACCGGCCTCCGCCCACCCGGGATCCCGGCGATCTGGCGCGCCCTCACAAGGGGCGTTGGGGGAGCGCTGCTTCGAGAGACCTTTGAGGAGCAGGAGACATGTCTGACCAAATTGAGCCGACGCGTGAGGGGTTCATCAGCGCCGACGGACACCAGGTTCACTACGAGTACTTCGGCGAGCAGAAACGAGAGGCCGTGGCGCTGCTCAACGGCCTCGCGATGCACACGAAGGCGTGGTATGGCTTCCTGCCGCTGCTCCATCCCGAGTACGACGTCCTCCTTTACGACTACCCCGGCCAGGGGGAATCGTCGAAGGAGGACGTCCCCTACTCGATCACCCGCATCGCAGAGTACCTGACGCTGGTCATGGACGAGCTGGGGGTCGAGAAGGTCCACTCGATGGGGATCTCCTACGGCGGCTTCATCGCCATCGAGCACGCCCGCCAGTTTCATCACCGCCTGCACACGCTGGCACTTTCCGGGATCATCCTCTCGCGCGAGGAGCTCTTCGAGATGTACGAGGCGATCAGCCTGCGCTTCTACCGCGGCGGCCCGGAGCAGTTCGGCCTCTACACCCACTACCTCTACGAGAAGATCTTCGGCGAGGCATTCGTGCGCAAGGTGACGCGGGAGGGGCTGGAGCCGATGCGGCAGCGCTTCGAGGAGCGCTACAAGAACGACATCCACTGCCTCGTCCGCCTGACCGAGGCGCAGGAGGAGTACTTCGGCGAGCTGGACGCGCGCATGCCCGAGTACCGCGCGGTCACAACGCCGACGCTCATCATGCCCGGCGCGCAGGATCGCTGCATCCCGCTGTGGGCGCAAAAACGCATGCTCGACGTCTTCCCGAACTCCCGCTTTGAGCTCATCCCCGAGGCCGGCCATGTCGTCTACCTCGAACGCCCCGACATCTTCTTCCCCGCCCTCAAGTCGTTCATGCGCGCCAAGTCCCTCGACTTTGCGATGCCGGGATAGAGGGAAATGCGGGCTGGTAAAGCGTGTAGTGTTGCGCCGCAAGGAGGGGCGATGAGCCATCAAGCTCGGACCTGCGAGGATTGATGGAGGAAGGAATTCTCCTCTGGATCCATGGCTATGCGTCCCCGTTCCTCGACCAGGTCTTCTTGTTCTCCAACATCTTCGGTCTGCTGCCGATCTGCACGATTCTGGTAACCGCGATGGCGCTCGTTCACCTGTTCCGCGGGGAGCGGAGAGACGCGCTGGCCTGGGTGGTGGCGGGTTTGGCCACATTTGCGTCCACTGAGCTCATCAAGTACGCCGTTGCACGACCAAGACCCGTGCTGTGGGAGACACTCGTGCACCCTTCGGGGTTCTCGTTTCCGAGCGGACATGCGCTGGCTTCGGCCACGTTCTATCCCCTGTTGGCCTGGGGGCTGCTGCGGCGCCGCCGGGTCGCAACCGGTGTGGCCTACGCCATCGGTGCGCTCTTCGCGCTCTTCGTGGGGTTCGGCCGTCTCTACCTGGGGGTGCACTGGCCGTCGGACGTCCTCGCCGGCTGGCTGCTCGGATTCGTTCAGAGCGCCCTCGTGGTCGCCTGGCTCAAGTCGATGGCGCGGCCCAGCTTCGCCGAGTCTGTGTAAGATGCGCGCCGGGACAGGGAAGGAGTCTCCATGAACAAGCGCGACCTCATCCTCGGCCTGCTCGACCCCAGCAGGGCTGCGACCACCATCCCCGCCGCTTTCTTCCTTCACTTCGAGCCCACCTGTCACTTCGGCCCAGCAGCGGTGGAAAAACATTTGGAGTACGCCCGCGCCACCGGTATGGACTTGGTGAAGATCCAGTACGAGCGGAGCTTTCCTCGCCTACCCGCGGTGCGACAGGCCGACGACTGGACCAGGATGCCGCTGTACGGAGAGGAGTTCTTTGCCCCCCAGATCGAGGTTGTCGAGGCCATCGTCAAGGCGGCCAGACACGAAGCCGTGGTGATCGTCACCCTGTACTCGCCGTTCATGTGCGCTGGCCACGCGGTGGGCGAGGAAAAAATGCTGCAGCACCTCCGGCAGAGTCCCGAGGCGGTCACGAAAGGCCTCGAGATCATCACGGCGAGCCTGATGGCCTTTTTGAAAGCCTGCCTCCGCCTCGGTGTTGACGGCTTTTACCATTCGACCCAGGGTGGTGAGACCAATCGGCTGGCGGACCGCGCCTTGTTCGACAAATTCGTCCGCCCTTTCGATCTGGCCGTGATGAAGGAAGCCGAGCGCGCGTGCATCTTCAACATTCTGCACATCTGTGACTACCTTGGAGAGTACGATGACCTGACGCGTTTTCAGGACTATCCGGGGCACGTGGTGAGCTGCCCTCTCAAGGTGGCAGGCCGTACCCTGCTGCCGGCCGAGGCGCATCGCCTCTTCAATCGCCCGGTGATGGGCGGCCTCGACCGCCACGGTGCGATCGCGACCGGGACCAAGGGGCAGATCCGGGCCGAGGTCGAGGCCGCGCTCCGCAACGCGCCCGACCGTTTCATTCTCGGCGCCGACTGCACGGTGCCCGCCGAGACGCCCTGGGAGAACCTCCGGACAGCGATCGAAACAGCGCATTCGTGGCGGCGCGGCTGAAATCGCCAGAACCTAAAGGCGCAGTCGTATACTCCGGGAATGAGTCGTCTTACGCGCTCCGACATCGAGAAGGCATTCGATGACCGCGGCTGAGTGCGTGCAAGCGGCCCGTGTCGCCGGCGAGCTCTACCAGGGGCCGATCAACGAGCTCATTGACGAGTTTCGCCGGGCGGCGCCAGGAGAGCGGCGCCGCATCGCCGCGGCGCCGGTCGAGAGCAGCGGCAAGATCGAGGGTCTCGTCGCCGCGGTCATCAGCGCTCTCTGCCGCGAGGTTGGCATGCCCGTGCCGGACTGGGTCGGTGTGACGGGCAGCCCGGAGCCGTTCTTTGCCTTTCCGGCCCGCTCTTATGCCATGCGGGTGCGGCTGATGCTGGAGTCCCCGCCGCCCTTCCGAGTGCGCAATGTCTTCGTGCCCGCGAGCTATCTCTCGCGTGCGTGACTACAGCTTGACGCGCTTGCGGAGGAACTCGGCGATGACGTCGCGGGCGTAGCCAAGCACCTCCTCGGGCGGCTCGTCGGCGCCGCAAAACGATGGAGTGTCGATGACATCGGCGACCATCTCGTCCCACCATGGCGCGGAACGGACCGCCTTGACTCCTGCGGGATCGAGGCCGGCACGGAGCATGTCCTCCGGCTTTGGCGCGGCGAAGGTGACGGTGGCGGCGCCATCGAGGCTCAAGAGCCCCAGCGCCACGCGTTGCTGAAGGTACTCGATGAGCGCGCGCAGGTCGTCGGGCGTCATGGCGCAAGAGTACCGCAACCGGCTGCGCGGCGGTGCAAGCAAGTACCATGGGAGCCGATATGCGCCTGCTCCGATCCCTGCTGCTGGCCTTCCTGGCCGCTCCCGCCGGCGCCGCAAGCCGATCGCCGGCGCTGGTGGTGGAGGCGCCGCCCGAGCTTGCCGGCATCGCGGCCCAGGTGCGCGGCCTCGGCGAGGAAGGCTTCGCCGAGATCCTCGAGCTCACTGGCGCGGTCGACCCGGGCGCACCGATCCACGTGATTCTCGCCGCCGAAGGCGGGGCGGTGTCGCGCAACGCCCCCTCGTGGGTGGCCGGCTACGCGCTGCCGGAGCTGGGGGCAATCGTGCTCTTCCCCGCCCGCGTGCCCTCCTACCCCGACCGCAACCTCGCGGCGCTCGTCGCTCACGAGGTCGCTCATGTGATGGTCGCGCGCGCCGCGGGGCAGGGCGCACTGCCACGCTGGTTCGCCGAAGGCCTCGCCACGGTGGCGGCGCGCGAGTGGGCGCTGGAGGATCGCGCCCGCTTCGCACTCGCCGTGGTCGGTCGCGCGCCGCGCTCGCTCGCCGAGCTCGACGCCGCCTTCACCGGAGATGATGCGGCAGTAACCCGGGCCTACGCACTGTCCTCGGCGCTGGTGCGCTCGCTGTTGCAGCGCTATGGCTCGCAAGCCGCGGCGCTCATCCTGGGCGAGGTGGCGGCCGGCAGCACCTTCGCCGTGGGCTTCGCGAAGGTGACCGGGGAAACGCCAAAGGAGTCAGCCGCGCGCTTCTTCGGGCGGGAGGCGTTCTGGAACACCTGGGTGCCTTTCTTGACCAGCTCCACGGCGCTGTGGATGGGGATCACGCTGCTTTCCCTGTGGGCGATTCGCAAGCGCCGCGAGCGCGACGCGGCGATTCGTGAGCGCTTCGCCCTCGAAGAGGAGCTGCAGGCGACAAGACGTCGCCAGCCGCCAGCGGTTGACGAGAGCGGGTCGGACCGACTGAAGATCAACTAGCCCTCGTCGTCCTGCCGCGGCGCTGCGTTGGTCGTAAGAGGGTCGCCCTCTAGCCGGAGTTGGTCGTTCGCGCGGGCGGCGGCGAAGATCCGCGCGACCTCGTCCTGGTGATCGAGAAAGGCGGTGAGGATCGCCGGATCGAAGTGCGCCGGCGCGACCCGATGATCACCCCGGCGCAGCAGGGCAAGCGCCTCGTCGTGGGTGTAGGCGGGCTTGTACGGGCGCGCGGTGCGCAGGGCGTCGTAGACGTCCACCACCTTGACGATCCTCGCCTCGAGCGGAATCTCCTCGCCGCGGGCGCCTTGCGGGTAACCGCTGCCGTCAAAGCTTTCGTGATGGGAGGTGGCGATGCTGCGCGCCATCGCCAGTGGGGCGAGGGCGCCAAGCATGCGCGCGCCGTTCACCGTGTGGCCCCGCATCGCCGTCATCTCGTCGGCCGTGAGCAGGTCCGGCTTGCGGACCAGCTCAACGGGAATCGTGATCTTGCCGACATCGTGCATCGGCGCCGAGCGGCTCACCATCTTGACGAAGCGCGGTTCGCAGCCGAGCGCCTCGGCGAGCAGGTGGGCATAGGCGCCGATGCGGCGCAGGTGCGCCGCGGTCTGGGGGTCATGGTACTCGGCGGCAAGCGCGAGCGCTTCCATGGTGGCGACGAACGCCTTGTCGGCCTGGCCGGCCTCGTAGCGGATGCGTTCGAAGACCGCCCAGTGCCGCAGCACCGCGCGCAGCAGCGGCAGCTCGTAGGCGCCGACCTCCCAGGGGTAGGAGGCGGCGAGCACGATGTCGTCTCCCGCCCAGACGGCGGCAAAATTTCGCACCGCACCGCGGCCCGGCAACCGAAGGAGCTCGCACAGCTCCGCCGCCGGCTCGGTCTTGGAGACATACTGGCCCTGTCCCTTGTCGAACGGCCCGAGCGCCTCGCGGAGCTGCTCAACCGAGCAAAGAGTGGGCTGGCGCTGCCACTCGTTCCCCTCGTAGTACCAGGCGAAACCGAGCATGCGGCTGCGCACCCTCTGCGCCGCCCAGGTCATCTGCGGGTGGTTGGCGGCGTTTGGCTGTGTTCCCAGGAGGTGGCGGGCGATGCTGCTCGCCACCTCGATCGCGCTCCAGTCGGAAATGATCTGGGAGGTGAATGCCTCGGCGAAGGTCCCCAGCTTGTCGAGCTCGAGAAAGGAGATGAGCAGCCGGTCGGAGAGGTGCTTGGCCCGCAGCAGCGAGCGCACCCGGGCGAGCAGCTCCTCGTGAACGACCGGCTTGGTGAGAAAGTCCTCGGCGCCAAGCTCGAGGCAGTGAATCCGATTCGCGCTGCTGCCGGCGGAGGTGAGGACCACCACCGGAATCCGGGTGGTCGCCTCGTTGTCCTTGAGCTGCCGGCAGACTTCGACTCCCGAGACATCGGGCAGCATGAGGTCGAGGAGCACCAGCGAGGGCTCCGCGGTGGTGGCGAGCGCCATTGCCTCCTCGCCGGTGTAGGCGAGCGCAACCTGGTAGCCGGCGCCGGACAGCCAACTGGCCAGCATGGCACAGACGACCGGCGAGTCATCGACGACGAGGATCCGGTCCATGCGGCCTCCCCTGGCCAAGGATAGCGGATCTTACCGGCGCCAGGCAGGGCTTGGCCTGCAGTTGACCGTCAATCGTGGCCTCTCCGCCTGAAGCCGTCAAGGCGCGGTTCCTGGCCGGCCGCCATGACACGCTGTCGCGGCCTCGATCTTGCGGAAGCTCACCCCGGGCAGGGAAGTTCACGTCCAGGTCCAGGTCCAGGTCTACGCAAGGCAGC
>JAZDGE010000422.1:0-4572 GCA_043807175.1 Acidobacteriota bacterium | reverse complement strand
GCGGCGGAGGTCACGGCGGCGCGCCCCGAGCGCCTTGCGGATGCCGATCTCGCGGGTGCGCTCGACCACCGAGGCGAACATCGTGTTGGCGATCGCCACGCCGCCGACGACGAGCGAGATCGAGGAGATCAGGATCACCAGCGCGAAGGCGGAGAAGGTGAAGCCGCGCCAGAACGCTTGCAGCGCCTCGGCATCGACCATGCCGAACGGGTCAGGGGCGGAGAAGGGCGTGTTGCGACGGGCGCGCAGCACCAGCCGCACCGCATCCTCGACCTCCTGGCGCTCGGCGGGCGAGGGCGCCTCGACCAGGATGTCGACGCTTTGCTGGCGGCCGAACGTCTTGATGAAGGCGGCGAGCGGGATGACGACGACATTGTCTTGGCTCTGGCCGAACGCCCGCCCCTGGCGAGCGAGCGTGCCGATGATGCGCAGCGGCTTGCCCTCGACCTTGATCGTGCGGCCGATCGGATCGACATTGGAAAACAGCTCGTCTCTGACGTCCCAGCCGATCACCGCCACCTGGCGCGCCGCCTCGGCCTCGGTGGCGGTGAAGTAGCGGCCGTCATCGAGCTCGAAACCCACCATGAACGGCATCTCGGGGCCGGTGCCGATGACGAAGGTGTCTCTCAGCCTCTTTCCCTCGGCATAGGCGGGGTGGTTGGAAAACAGCCTCCCGGTGACACGCAGCGCCTGGGGGACGAGGCGCCTAACCGCCTCGACGTCGTCCTCAGTGAAGTTCTTCCTCTTCACGGCCTCGACGAAGCCGGCGCGGCTCGTGATCAGTCCGAACTTGGAGAAGATCATGGTGTTGGGACCGAGCTGCCCGAAAACATCGGCGGCGTACTTGTTGAGCCCCGAGACGACCGAGATCACCGCGATGATCGTGGTGACGGCGATGATCACGCCGAGCAGATTCAGGAACGAGCGCAGCTTGTGCGCTCGAATCGAGCTCCCGACCACGCGGAAAAGATCGGTGAGGATCAACGATCGATCTCCGGCCGCTCGCTGTTGTCGACAATCACCTGATCGCCGGGCTTGAGGGCGCGCAGGGCCCGGAACGGGCCGACCACGATCTCGTCGCCCTCCTTCAGCCCATCGGTCACCTCGACCTCGAGCTCGCCCTTGATGCCGGTCTGCACCGGGCGGAACTCCACCTTCTTGCCGTCGATCAGATAGACGCCTTCGATGTCGCGTGCCCGCGATCCGACCGATTCCTTCTGGTCGGCGGGCGCGGTCGGGGCGGCATCGGGGGAGGCGCCCGGCTTGCCCTTGGCCTCGGGTTGACGCAGAACCAGGGCGCCGATTGGCACCGCCAACACACCGTTCCTGGTCTCGGTGATGATGTCAGCGGTGACCGTCAGGCCGGGCCGGACCCCTTCCGGGTGCTTGGTGAGCGTGACCTTGACCTCGTAGTCGGTGCCGGTCGCCGCGCCACCGAGGGCAGACTGTCCGCGGATCGGGCTCGAGCCGATCTCCGCCACCACGCCGGGAAACGGCGAGTCAGGAAAGGCGTCGATCAGCACCGAGGCGCTCTGGCCGAGGCCCAGTCGTGGCACGTCGGTTTGGTCGACCTCGAGCACCGCCTCGACCGTTGCCATGTCCGAGATCGTCATGAGTTGGGTGCCGGGGTTGTTCATGGTGCCGGTCACCACCACCTCGCCCTGCTCGACATTGCGCCGGGTGACGATGCCGTCCATCGGGGCGCGAATCTCGGTCTTCTCGAGCGCATCGGAGGACGAGGCAAGGTCGGCGTGAGCCTGCTCGACCTGGCGCTCGGCGCGCCGGGCCGCCGACACCGCCTGGTCGTAGAGGCTGCGGGCGCGGTCGTGGTCGGCGGCGGCGATGATCCCTTCCTTGAACTGCTGCTCGGCGCGCTGCTGGTCGCGTTTTGCCTGAGCGGCCGCCTCGCTGGCGCGCGCGACCTCCGCCTCCAGCGCCTGCAGATTCGAGCGCGATCCTTCCACGGCCGCCGCATAGCGGACCTGGTCGATCACCAGGAGCAGGTCGCCCTTCTTCACCGCCTGCCCCTCCTCGACGTTGAGGCGGGTGATTTGCCCCATGACATTGGCCGACAAGTCGACCTTGGTTTTCGCCTGAATGGTGCCGTTGGCGGTGATCACCGACACGAGGTCCTGGCGCGCCACCTTGGCGGTTCGCACCGGCGTCCCCTTGGGCTTGCGCGACTGGCCCACCGCCACCACGGCCGCGATCACCGCCACCACTCCAACTGCTATGAGAACGATCTTGGTACGCCGCTTCATGCTCCCTCCCGGCTCTCCGGCGCTTCACGCCTTCATACGCAGTGCGACGCGGAGGGTTTGAGACAGGGGAAAGAAAGGCGACAGGCGATTGAAGAAGGCAAAAGGCGATTGAAGAAGGCAAAAGGCAAAAGGCGACAGGGAAAGGCAGAAGAAGGCAAAAGGCAAAAGGCGAAAGGCGACAGGGAAAGGCAGAAGAAGAAGGCAAAAGGCGATAGAAGAAGGTAGAAGGCGACAGGCGACAGGGAAAGGCGAGAAGCAGACCACAAGCTACGGGCCACGGGCCACGGGCCACGGACCACGGGCCACGGACCACGGGCCACGGACCACGGGCCACGTCTTATACTCGCCGGGGAGATGCGATGACGGTCGAGCCCGGGCTCTTGGTGCTGGCCAACGATCCCGCCCTGCTGCGCGGGCGGCGCTTTGCGGTGCTGGCGAATCAGGCGGCGGTGACACCGGAGCTGGCGCCGGCCTGGCGGGCGCTCGCCGGCGCCGGCGGCAGGCTGGTGCGAATCTTCGCCCCGGAGCACGGGCTCTGGGGATTGGCGCAGGACATGGAGGGGGTGGGTGAGGAGACCGAGCCTGCGCTCGGCGTGCCGGTGCGCTCGCTGTACGGCCACGACGCCGGCACGCTCGCGCCCCGCCTGCAGGATCTCGAGGACCTCGACGCCCTGGTCGTAGACCTGCCCGACATCGGCTGCCGCTACTACACCTTTGCCGCGACGATGGCGCATGCGATGGCGGCCAGTGCGGCGGCAGGGGTGGAAGTGATTGTCTGCGACCGGCCCAATCCGCTCGGCGGGCTGGCGATCGAGGGCGGCTCGGTCGAGCCGGCATGCCGCTCCTTCGTTTCCGAGCTGCCAGTTCCAGTGCGGCATGGGCTGACTCTCGGCGAGCTGGCCTTGCTGCTGCGTGAGGATCGACATCCTTCGCTGACCCTCTCGGTGGTGGCATGCCGCGGCTGGAGGCGGGCGGCGTGGTGGGATGAGACCGGCCTGCCCTGGATCGCACCCTCTCCCAACATGCCGGCGCTCGTCACCGCCACGCTCTACCCTGGCATGTGTTTGATTGAGGCGACCAATCTTTCCGAGGGGCGGGGCACGACGCGGCCGTTCCAGCTCGTTGGCGCGCCCTGGCTCGATGCGGAGGCGCTTGTGCACCGGCTCAAGGGGCGCGATCTCCCCGGCGTGAGCTTCCGAGCCACGCGGTTCAGGCCGGAGTTTCAGAAGCACGCGGGTGCGATCTGCCAGGGCATCGAGCTGCATGTCGACGATCGGTCGCGCCTGCGGTCGCTGGAGCTGGGGGTCGTGCTTCTCGCCGAGGTGAGGGCCCTTTGCCCCGAGCATTTCGCGTGGCGGCAGGATGCGTACGAGTTTGTCGCCGACGTCCCGGCGATCGACCTGCTGACCGGCTCCCCCGGCGCCCGCGAGGCCATCGAAGGCCGCCGCGAGCTCGCCCCGCTACTGGCCGAGTGGTCGGCACATGCCGAGGCCTTTCGCTCCCAGCGCCGCCCGTTCCTTCTCTACCCCAAGTAGCTGGCTACGCGAGGGTCGGTGACGGCGCGGCTTGCCTTGCGGGGCGCTTGCCTTCGCGACCGTCTTCCGCGAAACTCTCCGCGCCTGGAGTGACGCCGGATGGCCCTCGAAAACGAACCGATCTATTTGGAGGAGAGACTCTTCAACGCCCTTCGCGGCGTCCTGACCGCCGCCAGTCTGCGGCGCGCCGGCGCCTCGTTCGTTGCGGGCTGTGCGCGCGGCGCGCGTGCAGTCATGGCCTCCCCGTGGTTTGCCGGCGGCCTGCTGGCATACGCGATCGCGCTACTGGTCCTCCGGCCAGCCTCTCCCTTCGAGTGGGATGAGATCCTCTTCCAGCGGGCCCTCGACCAGTACAGTATTGCGACCCAGTCTCCACATCCGCCCGGATATCCGGTCTACGTCGGAGCGGCGGCTCTGCTTCGGCTGGTGGTACGCGATCCCTTGCTTGCGCTCCAGCTCACCGGGATCGCGGCGGCGGCGGCGGCGCTGATCCTGATTCGCCTTGGCGCGGCGAGGTTTGGCGGTCTGGCGAGCGCTGGCCTGGCCGGCGCCGCAGTGCTGGCCGCGATTCCCGGCTTCGCGTTCAACGCCAATGTCGGGCTCTCGGATGTGACGAGCGCGGCGGCGGCGCTGGCGGCGGTGCTGGTGCTTTGGCGTGGCTGGGATGACCCCCGCCTCCTCCTCTGGGGCGCCCTCGTTGCCGCGCTGGCCGTAGGAGTCCGGCCGCAGGTGTTGCCGGCGCTGCTGCCAATTGGCCTGGCGGCCCTCGGGCGCGC
>JAZDGE010000421.1:0-2206 GCA_043807175.1 Acidobacteriota bacterium | reverse complement strand
CTCGTGGGGAATCTTCGCCGGATCCACGATCACCGCGCCGAGGCGCGCCATCTCCTTGATGGCCTCCTCGACCAGGCGGTCCGCCGGAGGGCTGTAGCCGAAGCAGGACCCGCGTGCGACCCCGATGCGAGCGCCCTTGAGCTCTCCGGGGTCGAGTGCGCCCGTGAAGTCGGCGGCCGGGTAGGCGCCGCTCTCCGCCGTCACCCGATCCTCGGGATCGACGCCGGCAAGTGCCGCGAGCAGGGCCGCGGCGTCGGCGACCGTGCGCGCCATCGGGCCGGCGGTGTCCTGGCTGTGCGCGATCGGGATGATCCCGCTGCGGCTCACTCGCCCCAGGGTCGGCTTGATCCCCACCAGCGAGCAGGCATGCGCTGGGCAGACGATCGAGCCGTCGGTCTCGGTGCCCACACCCACCGCCGCCAGACTCGCCGCGATCGCGGCCCCTGTGCCCGAGCTCGAGCCGCAGGGGTTGCGGTCGAGCGCGTAGGGATTCCGGCACTGTCCGCCTCGCCCGCTCCACCCCGAGGACGATCGGCTGGAGCGAAAATTGGCCCACTCCGAGAGGTTGGTCTTGCCTAGGATCACCACCCCAGTTTCACGGAGGCGCCTCGCGACGAAGGCGTCGCGACCCGGCCGCGCGCCGCCGAGGGCAAGCGAGCCGGCGGTGGTGTCCATGCGGTCGGCAGTGGCGATGTTGTCCTTCATCAGGACCGGGATGCCGTGCAATGGGCCGCGTGCGCCCCTCTCCCGCCGCTCGGCATCGAGCGCATCGGCGATCGCGAGCGCCTCGGGGTTGACCTCGATCACCGACCGCAGCGCCGGGCTGCCGGTATCCACCGCCTCGATGCGCGCCAGATACGCCTCGCACAGCGAACGCGCCGTGCGCTCGCCCGATGCCATCGCAGCCTGCAGCTCGGCGATCGTCGCCTCCTCGAGCTCGAAAGGAGGCAGGGCGACGCGTGCCGGCGCGTCCACCGCCGCGCCGGCGCCCGCCGGCACCAGCAGTCCCACCGCCAGGGATGCTCCGGAGGCTGCGCCCACCCGCAAGAGCTCTCGCCGGTTGACCCCCGCCGACCGCCGCCGCCCCGGGTTGCAACCTTTCATGCAGATCACCTCCGGCACGAAGTCTACAGCGTTCTACGTATTGCGACGGACTCTCATTACCGGCTGGAAGTAAACCCCTGGCGGGTCACGCCGCATTGGCGAGGCGAGCGACGCCCCAGACCAGCGAGCCGAGCACCAGCAGCGGCAGGAGGAGGATGACGCCGAAGCCGAGCAGCACCGGTCCGACGATCAGTAGCCCGAGAAGCGCAAGCGGTACCAGCAACACGAGCTTGAGCAGCCCGCCGGCCAGCGCCAGCGGGAGCAGCAGCAACCGGACCGCCAGTTTCACCAGCCCGACCACGACCGCGATGGCGAGGGCGATCCCAAGCCCAACCACCACCAGCACGCCAAGCCCGAGGATCTCGAACATCGTGACCTCCTGAGGTGCTCATACGCTACGCCCAAGAGGAAGTTCTCCGCTGGAGGCCGAAGCCGCCGGCCGCGGCGACGGTACCCCGGCCCCGGGCGCCGTGGTACAACTCGCCGATGCGAACGCCGTCCGCCCGCCGCCGCCACCGTGTCGCTGTCCTCGCCCTTTTGGCCATCCTCACTGCCGCCGTCACCGTCTTCGCCTGCAAGCGCCGCCCGGCGCTCGACCCCGCGTACATCGCCGAGATCGAGTCCTGGCACCGCGACCGCGTCAACGAGCTCACCAGAGCGGATGGCTGGCTCACCGTGGTTGGCCTCACGTGGCTGACCCCGGGGGCCAACCGCTTCGGTGGCGACCCCGCCAACGAGGTGGTCCTGCAGGGCGCAGGCGTCCCTCCCCTGGCCGGCGTGCTCGAGGTTGGCGCCGACGGTGAGGTCGTGCTGCACCCGCAGGCGGGCAGCGGGCTCACCATCGCCGGTGCGCCCGCCACCGAGCGCGCCCTGCGCCGGGACACCGACGGCAACCAGGACATCCTGGAGCTCGGCTCGCTGCGCTTCTGGATCATCGTTCGGGGAGACCGGCTCGCGGTCCGGGTGAAGGACTTGCTCCGTTCGTGAAGGTTCTCGGCGTGTGAGCGCTCCTGGTCTCGGGCTCGTCAGTGCCCGTCGTGGTATGCCTTCTCGCCCGCCTCGATGGCGACTGGGAGCGCGTTTGCGGGCGGCGGCAGCGGGC
>JAZDGE010000420.1:0-2163 GCA_043807175.1 Acidobacteriota bacterium | reverse complement strand
CCTTGACGACGTCCTCGAGGATCACCGCCCGTCCCGGCTGAATGTCCTTGAGGCGCTCGTCGACATGGCCGAAGCCGTCGGTTGTCCGGCCTCCCATGTGGTTCGCGATGTTCTTGTACCAGAGCGTGTTGCTGAAGCCGCTCGTGGGCAGGAACACGATCTCGACATCCACCGCCACCGTGTCCACGTTCTGGATCTCGATGTCGGTGCGCCAGTTGGAGCTGTTGAGCCCGGGCAACGCGGCGCCCACCGGCACCACCACCAGATCCGCCGCCCGGAACATCGCGTTGGCGCTCACCGCCACCAGCAGTGCGAGCGCAGCCAGACTGCAGCGTAACAACGGCATGCACACCTCCAGTGCAAGTCTACACTTCCTCGCCCTCGACCGGCGAGAGGATCACGCGTGCGACCAGACCGCCATTAGTTCGGTTGGCGAGCTCAAGAACGCCGCCGTGACCCAGCACCACGCGCTCCGCAATCGCCAGCCCCAGCCCGGTTCCCCCCTTGCGGCGCGAGTAGAAGGCCTCACGCACCCGGGCCAGCTCCTCCGCCGGGATGCCTGGCCCGCGATCGAGCACCTCGAGGATCATCTGGCCGCCTTCGCGGCGGGCGTGCAGCTCGAGCTCGCGCCGTGGCGAGCCCTCCATGGCCTGTACGGCGTTGAGCGCCAAATTGACGAGAACCTGGGTGATCTGCCCGCGGTCGAGGCGCGCTTGAATGCTCGACCGCTCGACCCGCAAGCTCACGCCGGCTTGCTCGCACACCGGCGCGAGGAGCGCGCCCACGTCTCCCAGCAGCTCGCCGGCGTCGCAGCTCTCGAAGGCTGGCGGCTGGGGCCGCGCGTAGACGAGAAAATCGTTGACCAGCCGCGACAGGCGGCCGACCTCCTGGCGCGCCAGTTTGACCGTTGGCGGATCGCTCCGCTGCGAGGCGAGATCCTCCTCGAGGAGCTCGAGGTTGAGCGAGAGCGCGTTCAAGGGGTTGCGGATCTCGTGGGCGAGATTGGCGGCGAGCGTGCCCAGCGCCGCCAGCTCCTCGTGCAGCCGCTTGCGCTGCTCGAGCTCGGTGTTGCGTTGAATCAGGTGCCAGATGAACGCCGCCGCACCGCACAGGACGAGCAGGGCGGCGCCACCGGCCAGCGAGGTGTTGAGCCGCAGGCGTTTTTGCAGCACGGTAATGCGATCCGCGAGCACCGGCTTCGAGACCGCGAAAACGACGGTGCCAAGATCCTCGAGGGGGACACGGATCTCGTAGGAGCTGCCAGTCTCGACCACCTGCTCCGGGTGGCCTGGAAGAATGAGCTCGGTGGAGCCCTCCGGAAAACCGCCGGCAAACCCCTCGCTGTGCGAGATCGTCTGCCACACCCGCTTGCCCCGATCGTCGTAGACCTCGACCTTCTCGATGACCTGCTGGCGTGAGAGCGTGGCAGACAGGCGCTGGAGCACCTCGCGGCGATTCTCGACCACGCGGTAGAGCGACTCATCCCCACTGCTGAGCTGGCGCGCCAGCTCCTTGGCCTGCGTCTTGCCGGAAAGCAGCACGTCCTCCATGTAGGAGCGGGACAACTGCCCGCCCATGAGGTGGGCGAAGAGCGCGAAGGTGGCGACCAGCAAGGCGGCGAAGACCACCGCGGCGGCGAGGTACTGGCGGCGGAGCTGGCGGGCTTCTCCGTTCACGGGGAGCATGGTAACGCCCGGGGCGGCGGCGGGCCTGCTTTCGACCATCACGCCTCTCGAAGCAAGCACAAAACGTGCCATTCGGCTAGAATGAACGCCAGGGAGCTGGCATGAAGGTCATGACTGGCCGCATCGCCTTTCGGGTGGTTGGGACGCTGCTGGTACTCGCGCTCGGGTGTCGCGGCGAGCAGGGCGCTGGACCCCCAACGGTCGCGGCCGACGAGCCGCAGGCCGGTGGCCAGGTCATCGTGGCGATCCCGCAGGACATCAGCACGTTGAATGAGTACCAGTCGGCCGGGGAGGCGTCTGAGTACGCCATCATCGACCTCATGTTTCCGTCGCTGATGGCCGAGCAGCCCGATTACGAGCTCCACCCACCGTCGTTTGCGCCCCGCCTCGCCACCTCCTGGGAGTTCTCACAGGACAACCGCACGCTGACCTTCAACCTGCGTTCCGACGCCAGGTGGTCGGACGGCGTGCCGATCAC
>JAZDGE010000419.1:0-7412 GCA_043807175.1 Acidobacteriota bacterium | reverse complement strand
GCCGATGTTGGCCACCAGGAAGATGAAGAAGACCACCGTGTGGGCGCGGTGCCGGCGCTCGCGGTTGGCGCGCAGGAGCGGGCGAATGAGCAATATCGCCGCGCCCGTCGTGCCCACCCAGGAGGCGAGCACCGTGCCGATGGCCATGATTGCGCCGTTGACCAGCGGCGAGCCCCGGAGCGAGCCACGCAGGTGAATTCCGCCGCCGATTGTGAAAAGAGACGCAAGCAGGATGATGAAGGGGATATAGTCGACGATTGCGACATGGGCGACCTCATGAAGCGCCGGGCCCCGGTAGGCGAGGATGAATGGGACCAGGAGCGCAATCGACCAGGCGGCCGCGACCTTGGGGTAGTGGTGATGCCAGAAGCGTGGCGCCAGCAACGGGAAGAGAGCGATCGAGAGGAGGATCCCGGCAAAAGGCAGCGCGCTCCAAGCCGGCAGCAGCGTGCCGAGCTCGGCGGCCTCACCCCCGGAGGAGGCGAGTACGGGGCTCGCGAGGGCAAGCCCCACGGCTCCCGCGAAAAACCGACGGGCCAGAGGAACCCTTATCAGGCCTCCTGCTTTCGACTTGCCGGCGAGCGCGCCGAGGGTAGCACGCCAATTGAGGGCGGCTTGAACGGCAGCACCGGGTAGGGCCACGCGGGTCACTGCCGTAACGCCTCGAGCTTGTGGCGAAGCTCTTCGGGCGCCCGCACCGGCCGTCCAGCCGCGTAGTCGTAGCACACCTGCACCGACTCGGCCTCGGCCGCCAACCTTCCTGAGGCCTCGATGCGGTAGCCGAGAGTGAAGCTGGTGCGGCCGATGGAGGTGCACGCCACGCCGATCTCGACCGAGTCGTTGAAGTCGATTGGCGAGCGAAAGTCGACCGCGACGCGCGCCAGGATGAAGTCGAACTCGCGCGCCGAGCCGGAATAGCCGATCCGCTCGCGCCACAGGAGGGTGCGCGCCAGCTCCAGATAGGTCACGTAGACGGCGTTGTTGACGTGGTTCATGGCATCGACGTCCGAGTATCGGATCTGAATCTGACAACAAAACGGATAGCCTGTCACAGTGGTGCTCCTGGAATGCGTGCGTCGCTCGGGGTCATGCCCTCGCGCCGTGGGATTGTGGCACGGGAAGGCACTCTGAGTCAGCCCCCGGCGCGCGGGCGCCGGCGTAGGGCGGCGGCGCGCAGGCGGTTGCGGTTGGCCACGGCGGCGGCACGCCCGGCCGCCAACGCCTCGTCAAGGCGAGCGAACTCCGACCAGTGCAGCGTGCCCACGCCCGGGCGCAGGACCAGATCCGCCTCCGCCAACTGCACCTCGCGCAGTGCCCCGTGGGTGATGATGTTGGCGCGCATGATCGCGCGCGGCACGGTGATCTCGCCAGGATCGTCCGGAGCCGGCAGCTCACCCACGTCCACCGCGACTACCGGACCCCTCGCGAGCGCTCGCGCGGCGGCGACAGGAACGTCCTCAACCACGCCCCCGTCGATCAGCGCCCGGCCCCCGACCAGCCGCGGCGGCACCAGCCCAGGCACTCCGCTCGAGGCCGCGATCACCTCACGAAGTGGCCCCCGCCGCAGCGTGATCGGCTGACCGGTGAAAAAGTCGGTGGCGACTGCGGCGAAGGGCAGGCGGAGATCCTCGACGAGCAGGTCAGGAACAAGAAACGCGATCGCGCGATCGAGCTCTTCGGCGGTCGCGAGGCCACGGCGGTTGAGGGCGAGGGCGACGGTGGCGCCGGTCTTGAGCCGGCGCGCAAACTGAAAGAGCAGGTTGTCACGGCTCGAGACCTCGTCGGTGAGACGGGTGTCCGGCAGCGAGGCGGGAAGCAGACCCGACTGCAGGAACTCACGCCATCGGGTGAGGGTCCCCGCGCTGCCATGGATCAGCCACATCGCACCGATGAGCGCGCCCGCGCTCGTCCCGGCGACGGCAACCACCGGTAGGTCATCCTCCTCAAGATGCGCGAGCACGCCCAGATGTGCGAGGCCGCGGGCGCCGCCGCCGCCAAGCGCGAGCACGATCCCCCGGCCCCGGGATGGGCGGCGTAGCAGGTCGAGCAGGCTCATGAGCAGTCCCCGCGGCGCCTACTCCAGCTCCGCCGGCATGTAGATGGGGTCGGAGGAGACGTTGTCAATGAGCATCGAGTAGACATGGACGATGCCTCCCGGGGTGGTGACCTCAGCGATTGCCCAACCATGAGCCACTTGTGGGTTGCCCAGCGGCTGGTGGACGCGGGTGAGCTGGCGGTGCTCGAAGGGCCGCAGGTTTTGCGTCGTGGTGCCGAGCAGCGCCCCGTCGTCACCGAAGAGGCGCACCACCACCGTGGTGTTGAAGGCAACTGCGCTGGCGAAGCCGATGTTGACGCGGAAGCCGATGCGGGTATCGGGGGAGCTCGTGAAGTGGTGCATCACGCCGCCGCGGACGTTGGTCAGGGCGGCCGCAGGCGCCATGGCCGGCACGAGCATGCCATAAGTTCCGCCACAGCGGGAGGCGGTGTTGTAGAAGCGGGAGTTGACCTTGGCCTGCCCGGAGCAGAAGCGGATGCCAAGCGCGCCGCCAGGGGCCGGGAGCAGGCTGGCGAGGATGTCCGGGATCCGCCGCGACTGGCCGCCAGGGACCGCAAAATTGCGGGCGATCGGGTTGAGGTTGGCCTGGTTGGCCTTGAGCAGGGCGATGTCGACTGACGCCGGGGTCTCGGCGAGGTTGACGAGGTCGACGTCGGACTGCCACTGGTTGTTGGCGTGGGCGGCGGCCGGAATGATCAGGTCGTAGGCGCCGCTGCAGGCCGGACCGGCGACCGTAATCTGCCCGGTGCGGGAGCAGCTTTGGCCGTTGACGGTCGCGGTCAGCCGCCAGGTAAACGTGCCCGCGGCGGCATAGATGTGGCTCGGATTGGGCAGCAACGAGTGCAGTGTCTGGTCACCGAAGTCCCAGTCGAAGGCCACTGCTCCAGCGCCGCAGAAGCTCGCCGTCGCGGTCGCCAGAAAAGGCGCCGCCAGACCGGCCAGCGCCTCAACGGGGGCGATAGCCGTGCACTCGAGGCCACACACGTTGACGACCCCGCCCTGGGCGCAGACCACGCCGGGGAGGCTGGCTGTGGAGGTCCAACGGTACTGGCCGGGCGTCAAGTAGACATGCTGCTCGGCTGCGGTCGTGCCGTAGGGGCTGCCGTCGCCGAAGTCCCACTCCGCGGCGACGCTGCCGGAACAGGTCGGATCGACCGTTGCGGTGGATTGCAGAGTTGCGGGGAGACCCGCCGGCACGACGGCGGGGACATTTGCCAAGCAGGTCAGCGTGCACCCGGCCGGCTGGGCGGAGCAACCGGCCGATTCGAGATGCGAGCCATTCATGCTTCGCACCTCGTAACGATGGCCGGTGCCGGCCACCCAGCCTCCGTCGGAGAACGTGGTCGTCGCTGGCAGGAGCTGGGCCAGCAGTCCGCCGTCACGGTACAGGTACTGGTCGACGACCGTCGACTCGAGGTCCCCACCGAGGCCCCACTGCAGGGCGACGGCGTTGCCAGCGAACGACGTGGCAAGCGTCGGACAGGTGGGTGGTGTGGTGTCGTCCAGGCAGGCGCTCGTCTGGAAGAAGAGCGGCCCGTAGCTCCACAGCGCGCCGATGGTGGCGCCGTCGAAGGCTGCCGCCAGTTGGGTCGTGCGCTGGTTGCTGAAGACGCGCGCCGGCCCGCTCACCGAGCCATCGCCCTGGATATCGATCTCCTCGACGCCGCGAAGCGAGGGGGCGTAAAGGAGGTGTGTCATCCCGCCGGCGGGATAGAGAAAAAGCGGGGCCTCGATGTCGTCGCCGGTGACCACGGCCCGTTCCGCGAAGACCTTCGTTCCACTCGTGTCGACCAGGGTGTAGTAGAGGTCGATGAAGTTCTTGCCATCTCGCTTGTCGGTCCATGCGAGCGCGAGATGGGTGCCCGTCCATGCCGCCAGCGGCCGGCCGGTGGCGCTCGAGGCGAGTGCCACAGGCGCCACGAGCATGGCCCCCGAGCGGTCGAGGAAGGCGACGTTCAGCACGCTGTCGCCTCCTGTCCAGGCGAGCGCCCAGCGCGTACCGGCCCAGACGAGCTGCGGCTGCGGATTGGCGCCGGGGCTGCCGGCGACCCCGACTGCCGCTCCGGCCGGCGACCCGTCGGCGGCGACCGCCTGGAAAGTGATGTTACCTCCGACCGTCCAGGCCATGCCATACGTCTCACCGTTGAAGGCGAGGGCTGGGCTGGAGGCGCTCTGGTTGCCGGGCGCCAGCACGATCTCGTCGATGAGCGGGTTGCCGGAACCATCGTACCGCGCGAAGCGGTAGAAGTTGCCGCCGTCCTTCCAGCCCACGGCAAAGCTGTCGCCGACCGCCGCCGCCGCCGGCACCCCATTGACCGGAAACGGCGAGAGCGGGCTTCGCTCGGCTGTCACGGCGCCAGACGCATCGCGAATTTGGGCGTAGATGCGGTTCCCTCCGGAGATGTTGTCGGTCCACAAGGCGGCGAACCCACCGGCCAGCGCCACCACCGCCGCAGGGACGGTTCCTCCCTTGCCATGGCCGGTGGACAGCGGCGTGGGGCCGGCAGTGACCGCGCCGGCCGCGTTGACAACAAGGGCGGCACGTTCGGGCCAGCCGAGGGCGTTGTCGAGGTAGGCGACGAGGAAGCCCACGCCACTGGCCGCCACCCGGGGGTCGGTCGAGGGCCGACCATCGCTGGCGGTGAGGAGGGCGCGCGCGGTCAGCCTGGCGCCGCCGGCATCGGCACGCAACAACCCGATCTCGTCTTGCCGCCCCGGCAAGGGCTGGGATGTGGTGAAGACCATGTAACCGCCGCCGGAGGCGCGCAACAGCTTGGGTGTGCGATCGACGACGAACTTTGGATCTCCCGGCGGAGATTGCGAGTCGAAGTCGTCGGACAGGCGGCTGGCGGTGCCCAGCGGGTTGCCAGCCCCATCGAGCTTCTGGAGGTAGACAGGGCGGGTCCCACCGTTCGCCCCGACCGACCAGGCCGCGACCCAGGAGCTGCCGTCCCAGATGATGCTCGTACCGAAAAAGTCGTTCGCCGGCAAGGGCGTCGCGGCCAGCGTGATCGGGGCGCCAACCAGCGTGCCGTCGACCTGCATGCGCTGAAAGCGAAGCTCGGCCGTGGCGACCTCGTAATAGGTCCACAGCAGGCCATACTCGGACCCGTTCCAGGCCGCTTCGAGATCCGATTCCTGTCTGGGGGATCCGTGAAGGTTCACCGGTCCGACGATGCGGTCGCCGTCCGCATCGAGCCGGTAGTAGAACCAGTCGATGGTGGGCGAGGCGGCCGGATTGCTGACGAAGACGCCCCAGGCGGTGCCATCCCAGACGAGGGGAAGCTCGCCGTTCCTGCCGAGGATCGAGGTGGTGCCTCCGGGCTCGGGAACGAGAACGTCCGCGCGGAGCCTCTGCCCGCTTCCATCGAGGAGGGCGAAGAAGGCCTGGTTCGCGTAGGCTCCGTCCGGCCCGCGCCCCACGCGCATGAGGAGCACTCCGAACTGGCTGCCGTTCCAGACGATGGTCGGCCGCCCCACGCCGACGTCGGTCTCGGTGAGCACGACGGGCGGACCGGTGGGCGCCCCGGTGGCCGCGTTGAGCAGTTGAAAGAGCACGTCGCTACCCTCCACGTACACCGTCGCCCACTGGGCGCCGTTGAACGCCACCGTGGCTGCGCCGTACGGGGGGTAGCTAGGCCCCACCTGGGTGCGGCAGACCCTCGCCGGGATGGCGGAGAACGTCGTGGCGGCCGCGACGTTGGAAGGCTCGGCCTCACCGGTGGCGTAGAGGGTGACTGCGCGGTAGTAGTAGAGAGTCGCCGGGTCGAGGCCGGTGTCCGTGTGCTGCGTAACGGTGGGACCGAGCGTCGCCACCGTCGCCCACGCCGAGCCGTCTGGCGAGCGCTCGAGGCGGATACCGGTCTCGCTGTTGTTCGGATCGTCCCAGGAGAGCAGCACGCTCGAGGCCGACAGGGCGAGGGCGGCGAGGTTGGCCGCCGGGGTGCCCGTGACCATGATCCCGCCGTCGTAGGGAATCAGCGTCCCGAGCGCCGGCGTCTCGAGGGTCGAGCCCGTCTCGTTGGCGAGCCGCGTGCCAGCAGTGTCGATGGCAAGGGACACGACCGTCCCGAGCGGCACGCCGGCAGCGAGGGTCACTCTCACCCTCGCCACCTGGTCCCCTGGGAAAGGTGATTCGAGCTGCAACGGCAAGGGATCGGTGGCCTCGGCGAAGGTCTCGGCGAGGCTGATCGTGGTGGGAGTACGGCTGACCGTCTCCTCGAGGGGCGTCAGGGACGCCGCGATGCCGGCCCGGGCGATGGATACGTTGGCGACCGCCGAGGCCGGCGACCAGCCGACCTTGATTGCGAAGCTCTGGATGCGGTTGCCGGCGCCGGCATCGCCGCCGAGCGGCGTTCCGGCGAGGTCGCGCACGAAGAGCGGCACGTTGATCGCCGCCCCGGGCGGTGCCTGCATCGACCCGGCCGTCACCTCGTCGGCGTTGATCGCATCGATCTCCCACAGACCGCCGCTAGTGGCGGCGATCACGTGGCGTGGGTCACCCGGCTTCACCGCGAGCTTCCAGATTCGCGTGCTGCCGAGCCCCTGATTGAACGGATTCCAGGTGACGCCAGCATCACGCGAGCGGTAGACGCCGGAACCGTCGACGCCGGCGTACATCAGACTCGGAGTGACGGGGTCGATCTCCAGCTCGTACACCCCGGCCCCAGGCGGCAGGCCGGTTGCCGCAGGGAGCCAGCTCTCGCCCGAGTCGTTGCTGACGAAGAGCTTGGTCGGCGCCCAGTCCGCCTGTCCGCCAACGTAGATCGTGGCCGGGCTGGTCGGGTGGACAGCGAGGGCGAAGCCTCTGAAGCCACCGGGCAGGCCGTTGTTCTTCTGCTCCCAGGTCGCCCCGCCATCCCCGCTGCGGTAGACCCCACCGGGACTGCCACCACCCGGGCCCACCGCGGCGAGCAGCGTGACGGCCTCGCCAACCGAGGCGGCGAGATCGTTGATCGGGGCGTTCTGAGGGATCCCGGTCTCCACCGCGGCGAACGTCTGGCCGCCATCGACGCTCTTGAAGACGCGAACGGGGCCGGAGTCGGCGACTCCGGCGTAGGCGATGCTCGGCGAGGTCGGATCGAAAAGCAGAGCGGTTGCCTGCTTGAGGGGGTTGGAGGCTGGGTAGTCGGGGTTCGGCACGGTGCTCCAGGCATCGCCTCCATTGATGCTGCGGACGATCCCGGAGTACGAAACCGGCGGCCCAAAGTCGTTCGCGAGGGGGTAGGCGGTGGTGAGCACGAGATTCGGGTTGGTCGGGTGGATGAGCCAGGCAGCACCCGTCGGGGACGCGAGGTCGCCGCGAATCGGGGCAAACGATGCGCCGCCGTTGGTGGTACGAAAGAGCCCTCCCGAG
>JAZDGE010000418.1:0-2649 GCA_043807175.1 Acidobacteriota bacterium | reverse complement strand
GCTGGCGAAAGATCACGCCGCCGCGCGAGGTCGCCGCCACCAGGGCCGCGAGTGCCACCATCACCGGCGCGGCGACGATCAGGCCGACGAGCGCCAGCACCGCGTTGGCCACCTGGGGCAGCCCTGCCGGA
Source organism: Acidobacteriota bacterium (assembly GCA_043807175.1). Taxonomy (GTDB): domain Bacteria; phylum Acidobacteriota; class Thermoanaerobaculia; order Thermoanaerobaculales; family Thermoanaerobaculaceae; genus JAZDGE01. The sequence goes on along the minus strand of JAZDGE010000418.1, from coordinate 2,518 downwards.
CTCCTCTTCGAGACCGTCATCTCACTGCCGCGCGAAGCGCCGGCAGACCTCCTTCACCGCGGTGACGACCTGCGCCAGCTCGGCATCGCTCATGGCGGGGAAGATCGGCAGGCTGACCAGCCGCGGCCAGAGGGCGGTGGCGACCGGGAAGTCCTCGGGCCGGAGGCCGAAGGTATCGCGGTAGTAGGGATGGAGGTGCAGCGGCATCCAGTGTACCGAGCACAGGACGCCACGGCGCTTGAGCTCCTCGATGAACGCCGCGCGGTCGATCCGCAGCCGGTCGAGGCGCAGGCGAAGGTAGAACAGGTGCCAACTGTGGCGCCGGTCGGCGGGCGCGGGCGGAAGCTCCACCTCGGTGCAGTCCGCCAGGGCTTCCAGATAGGCATGCGCGATCCGCTCGCGCGCGGCGAGAAGCGCCTCCGCGCGAGCCAGTTGCGCCAGGCCGATCGCCGCCGCCACATCGGTCAGGTTGTACTTGAAGCCCGGCGCGGCGATCTCGTAGTACCACGACCCCGCCTCCGAGTAACGCTTCCAGGCATCGCGGGAGATCCCGTGGAGGGACATCACGCGCATGCGGTCGGCCAGATCCGGGCGGTGGGTGGTCGCCATGCCCCCCTCGCCGGTGGTGATCGTCTTGTTGGCGTAGAAGGAGAAGCACGCCACGTCTGAGCCGCCCGCGCCACAGGCCCGCCACGCCTCCTGCCCGCTCGCCCGCCACGCGGCAGGGAATGAGTGGGCGGCGTCCTCGACCACCCACAGGCCATGCTCCCTGGCGAGCGCGCTCACCCAGTCGAGATCGACCATCACGCCGGCGACATGAACGGGAATGATCCCCGCCAGGCGCGCCGGCGCCGTGACTCCCACCACTGGCCGCCCGCCAGCCAGCGCCGCCGCCTTCTCCGCGACGTCCCGGCGGTCGAGCAGCAGCGTGTCGGGCTCGCAATCCACCAGCACCGGGATCGCGCCCAGGTAGCGGACCACCTCCGCCGTCGCGGCGAAGGTCATCGTGGGCACCAGCACCGCCTCACCCGCGCACAGGCCGAGCGCCTCCACGGCGAGGTGGAGCGCCGCCGTGCACGAGTTCACGGCGAGCGCGTGAGGCGCCCCGACGGCGGCCGCGAACTCGCTCTCGAACCGCTTCGCGCGGGCGCCGGTGGTCAGCCACCCCGAGCGCAGCGTCTCCACCACCTCGTTGATCTCGCCCTCGCCGATCGCGGGCCGAAAGAAGGGAACGATCATGTCCTGCCCCCCAGAAAACCAAACACCGTCTCGGCGATCCGCTCGGCAGCGTGGCCGTCCCAGCGTGGCGGGCGCTCTCCGCGCGGCCAGCGTCCCGCCTCGATCTCCGCCAGCGCCGCCAGCAGGCTGGCGCGATCACCGCCGATGAGACGGTTGGTCCCCTGGGTGATGGTCACCGGCCGCTCGGTGTTGGCGCGCACCGTGAGGCAGGGCACCCCGAGCACGGTGGTCTCCTCCTGGATGCCGCCGGAGTCGGTGAGCACGACCCGCGCCTGGGCCATCAGCCCGAGGAACTCGAGGTAGGGCAGCGGCTCGGTGAGGCGCACCGTGGGCGCGAGGGCAATACCCTGCTCGCGCAGGCGCTCGCGGGTCCGCGGGTGCACCGGGAAGACCACTGGAACCCTAGCTCCCAGCGCTTCGAGACTGCCGGCGAGCGCGGCCAGAGCTGCGGGCTCGTCGACGTTCGAAGGGCGGTGCAGGGTCACCACCGCGTAGCCGCCGGGGGCCAGGTCGAGGCGCTCCCAGGGCGCCCGCGCGAGCGCCGCGTCAAGATGCGCAAGCAGCGTGTCCACCATGCAGTTGCCGGCAAAGTGGACGCGCTCGCCAGGGATGCCCTCGCGCTGCAGGTTCAGATTGGCGCTGGCCTCGGTGGTGAAGAGCAGCTCCGCGAGGTGGTCGGTCACCACCCGGTTGAGCTCCTCCGGCATGCCACGGTCGAACGAGCGCAGGCCGGCCTCGACATGGCCGACCGGGAGGTCGAGCTTGGCCGCCGCCAGCGCCGCCGCCAGGGTGGAGTTCACGTCGCCTGCGACCATCACTAGCGCCGGCGGATGGTCGAGGCACACCCGCTCGTAGGCGACCATGATCCGCGCGGTCTGGCGGGCATGACTGTCGGAGCCGACCTCGAGGCTCACATCCGGCCGCGGCATGCCGAGCTCATCGAAAAACACCTGCGACATGGCCTCGTCGTAGTGTTGGCCGGTGTGAACCAGGAGCACCGGCACGCCCCGCTCCGAAAGCGCACGCACCACCGGCGCCATCTTCATGAAGTTGGGCCGGGCGCCGACGACGCAGTGGACGAGCATGGGCAGCGCGGGTATCTCTCTCAGATCGGCGAGGCGAGGCTGCGGGTCGACAGTCGACGGTCGAGAGTCTCCCCAAACCCCCACCCAGAAAACACAACCGTCCACCCCTCATTGCGATAGCACCGCCGCGGCTCTCGTCTCATGCGCTCAAATCCTGCCCCTCAGCGCGGTCCGGTGCATGCGACACATGCGGG